>JACRJI010000008.1:300000-458494 GCA_016235665.1 candidate division TA06 bacterium
AAACTTATTGTGCCACTTGTTTTATTAAAGTTTTAGTCTCAATGATAAATACCAGCTTCCCCTGATGCTCAAAAGCCTGCTGTACCTTTCCCTGGTCCTGAATGAAATTCTTATCCACCGAGATCAAGGAAGCAAGTGGAATGTCCACTATGGGTCCGATCTCCTCCACCAACAGTCCGGTCTCTTTTCCGGCAGTGACCGTGATCACCAGATCACCGATGAGGACCGGCTGCGTGCTTCCCAGGAACAAGCCCAGGTCGGCTACCGGCACCTGTTTGTCCTGCCAGAGGCACATTCCGGTGATGAAACCGTTGTCCCGGGGCAGGACGGTGATGTCGGGGTGATAGATCACCTCCTGCACCGCCGTCATTTCCAAAGCAAAGAGCTCTGCTCCGGAGCGGACTATCAGAGCTTTTCCGGCAGTTTCGCCCACTTTCAGGCTTCCTCGCTTTTCAAAGTGTCGATCTGCTCCTGAGCCTCCTTTGACCACCAGTTGCCTGGCGAGAGTTTGATGCATTTCTCCCATTCCCGGATGGCCGCCCCAGGCATCTTTTTATGGTAATAAGCCTGCCCCAGGTGGTAGTAGGCTTCTATCAGATTCGGCCCCAGCACAGTGGCCTTGGAGAAGAAGAATATGGCGTCATCCAGCATCTGCCGCTCCAGATAGACCAGCCCCATGTAATAATGGGAGTAAAGCACCGCGGACCGGTCTTTGCCGGATTTAAGCACCCGGCTGAAATGCTCGATGGCCTCGCCGTAGATCTGTTTTTTAAGGCAGACGAATCCCAGGTTGTTGCGCACCGCATCGTTATTGGGCTCCAGCTGCAGAACTTTAAGACAGATCTCCAAAGCCTGGTCATAATTCCCCTGATAACTGTAGGCCCAGCCCAAAAGACCCATGGCCTTGGTGTCGGTGGGATTCAGCTTGACCGCATTGCTTAGCGAGCCGATGGCCTTTTCGTATTCCCCGCTGCAGATCTGGTTCCAGCCTTCGGCCACATAGGTGGAACTCCCCAGGCTGTCGGTGCGCATGGTCTCCACAAAGGAGCGGATCATCAGCTTAGATTGGTCCTCGCTGACCGGGGCCGATTTGTAGACCGAGATCAGCGTTTTGACTGAATCCTGCAAACTTAACAGGTGCTTCAAGGCTATGGCAATGTCCTTGTATAACTCGCGGATCTCCCGCTCCATCTGCCCTTCCTGCCCCTTGGCCTCGGGAACTTTAAGCCGTTCCTTCAGGACCGCGATCTTGCCTTGGTAATCCTTGACAATATCTTCCAGCACCGGCATGTCAGCATCCCCTTATCAAATGTTTTTACTATTCGGGCCTTGATTGTAAATAATACGTTTGATAGCCCCATGGAATAGGTTATCCAACGGAGTTAATCTTATAGCCACGACCTTTCGCTTATGCTATATGTTTGCCTTCCCTTGGGGGCCGTAGCTTCAGCGAAGGCCTCAGGTCGTGGCAGGCAATCTATGAAACCCGATGGGCTTTAGCCCCAGAGAGGAAACGAAGCGCTTCCGCTAAAGCTATGGCGTTTGAAGAAGCCCGGCATTAAGCGTAAGCGGAAGAGATTACTATGCCTATATCGGTGTATGGATTAATCATCCGGGGTTGAAACCCCAAGAGATTTTTTATCCCTCAGCCATAAGCTAAAGCTCGTGGCAATGAATAGTATTATCAATCATTTTATGAACAGGCCGAAACTATGGCCCCGGGGATCTGGTCCAGCGGCAACACCAGGTCCACCATCCCAGTCTCAATTGCTGATTTCGGCATTCCAAAGACCACGCAGGTGCTGCGGTCCTCGGCAATGGTATGCCCTCCCTGCCGTTTAATGGCCGCCATTCCCTTGGCTCCGTCATGCCCCATCCCGGTTAATATCACTCCCACTAACGGCAGTTTGGCGCTGGCCGCCAATGATTCCATGGTCACATCCACCGAGGGCCGCACCCCGAAACGGGGCGGATCCTGGTTAAGCTGGATATTCTGTCCGGACGGATCAATTGTCAAATGATAATCGGCCGGAACCAAAAGCGCCAGTCCGGGCTTGACAATGTCTCCCTCCTTGGCCTCCTGCACCATGATCCGGCTGCGGGAGGAAAGCCTTTCCGCCAGGGATTTGGTGAAGCCTACCGGCATATGCTGGATCAGTATCAACCCGGCATTGAGATTTCCTGGAAGTTTCGGAATGATCTCGGCCAAAGCCCTGGTGCCGCCGGTCGATGAGCCAATGGCCACAATCTTCTGGCCGTGGGCCGGGGAGTGGGCAATGGCCGATGCCGGCTCGGCTTTCTTGTGGCGCTGGTTCCTTAATTTATCCAGGTCCACCCCGGCCGCCACGGTTATCTTTTCCACCAGCTGCTGGCGGACCTTTTCTATGTCCAGCGAGATTGAGCCCGAAGGTTTGGTGACGAAATCAACCGCTCCCAGCTCCAGGGCCAGCAGGGTTGCCTCCGCGCCTTCCACCGCATGGGCAGAGAGCATCAGGACAGCCACCGGGGTCTCGCTCATCAGACGGGCCAGGGCCTTCAGCCCGTCCATGACCGGCATCTCGATGTCCAGAGTCACCACATCGGGTTTGAGTTTTTTTACCTGAGCCAAACATTCTAACCCATCATTAGCGGTTCCGGCCAGTTCCAATCCCGGTGTAGTGGAGATTATATCGCCCACCATTTTCCGCATTAGAGCGGAATCGTCTACCACCAGTACCCGTATAGGTTTTTTATTAGTCATTTATTGTGTCAGTCCCTTAATGGTCATTGGCATATTATCAATGTAAGGTTATCGAAGCATTACTGCCTTTTTGGTGCTGCTGAATGACCCGGCTTGTAACCTGTAGAAGTAAATCCCCGCAGCTACTTGCCGGGTACATTCATCCCTGCCATCCCAATTGATTGAGTAGTAACCGGGCTGCTGGTTTTCGCTGACCAGCGTTTTCACAACCTGCCCCAGAGTATTGTAAATCTTTATGCGGACATTACCCGGCTGGGCGATCTGATAATTGATGTTTGTTGCCTGCTTGCAGGGGTTGGGATAACATTGGCTTAATCCAAAAACCGTGGGCGCTGAATTTGCAATTTGCCTTTTGCCGGCAAATTGAGCCCCGCCCAACGTTCCCATGTCGAAAAACATCTTAAAACGCTGTAACCGGTCGTTGTGGGTGTCGGCCACGTAGAGATACTTGCCGTCCGGGCTTACTGCCAGGCCCTGCGGCAGCTTAAACTGTCCGGCTTCTTGGCCTTGGATGCCAAAGGTCAATAACTTGTTGTGCCAAGGGTCAAGCTCTATTACCCGGTTGTTGTAAACATCGGCAATGTACAGGTTGTTATTGTTGTCAAAACAGATGTCCCAAGGTTTGTCCAGGCCCAAGCTGTCTATTGAATTTACCAGATTCCCAGTGGTGTCAAATATGGCAACCCTGTCATTTTGGGAATCACAGACATAAACCAGTTTTTCAGCCTCATTATTGCGGATGGCTATTCCGGCCGGTTGATTTAAGTAATTGTTTCCAAATTGCCTAATAAATGCTCCGGTTTTGTTAAATACCTGCACCCTGCCATTCAAGTGATCAACCACGTAGATTTCGTTGCCGCTGATCGTAATTCCGGTGGGTTGGTTGAACTCGCCCTGTTGATTGCCGTATTTGCCTATGGCGCTTAAATAGTTGCCCTGTCCGTCGTATTTCTTTACTTTGGACTGGTAGCAGTCGGTTATCCAGATATTGCCGGAATCATCAACCGCAATTCCCTTTGGGTGATTGAGGCCCAAGGTATCCTGGCAGGTGTATTTATACCCAAAACACAGCAGGGAATCGCCCTCCGGTGAGAACTTCCATATCTTGTCGGCTTGAGTGTCGGTTACGTAGATATTGCCGAAATTGTCGCAGGTGGCGTCAACCGGCAGGCTATTGAAGGTGGCAAACTCGGAAGTGATGGCTTGGGCAGGCAGGTCCGGCCCCGTTAACACCTGCACATAGTGGGTGTCTGCTCTGGCATTTCCGGCCAGGTCGTTGGCCGTAAACCGGAGCATATAGATATCGTCCGAAAGCATATCTGTGTTCCAGGAGTACAGCAGCATGCTGTAATACGGTCCGTTGACGTTTATATGCGTTGTGTTAGTGAATAATGCCTGCCAATTGTCGCTTGCGTATGGCTGGCAATCAAGGGTCCAGTCTTTGAAATTTTGGTCGGCTGACCATCCGCAAACCGGTACGGTCCCGTTAACATAACTTAAATCAAGGGGTATATCCAAACTAACCGCAGGTTTGGTCATATCCAGAATGATATCGTCATACCAGCCTGGTTCGCTGCTGATGTTGCCGGGCAGGTCTTTCAACTGCATATAAACCCGTTTTGTGCCGTCATCCGGAGAAAGCTTGTAATACAAGGGATAGTTGGTATCGGCATAGCCCCACCCGTCAAATACATATGTATTCTGTGGCACATTATCGGGCAACGCCCCTGTTTTCAACTCCACCGGTTCCAGGCGAATATTATCAACGGCGATGGTGTTGAATAATGTTCCCGGATCAGGGGGCGGCGGCGGAAGTTGGATGCCAAAGATATTATAGCTTATTTCAATTCTGTCTAAGGACCGGGCAGTATCCACTTTAAGGGTAAAGGTATCGGAGCTTGCCTTCCATACTACCTCCGGAGTGGAAGCGATCGGCTTATCCAAAAGCCTTACGCCATTGGGGAAAAGCGAGTCGGCATAAAATACATCCACGTATTTATACGAGGATATGACGTCATGGGAATAGATATCGTCCGACAACCGGAATAATTTGTTGCGATGCGGGTTGATTTCCGATCCGGGTATGATCTGTTTGGCCGAAGACCCTATCTGTGCAGGGCCTGGGCCGGTATGAACGCCTTTTAAATGTAAAAAGCCATCGTAAAATTCTGCGTTGTCTAAAGTCCAATTTGCAGTATCTGCAAATGTGCCGTTTTTGACTAAATTTACGTAGCCGGAATCGCTGCCAAACGGTTTTTCGGCAAAGCGCATTTGGGATAAGCCGGGGAACAGATCAGTTCCAGACAGTTTCACGTTTACAGTTTGGGAGTTCGTGAAGTTAGCGTTGTTGTTGATCGTGATAGCGCCATTCACAGGGGGAACATCGTTGAATAATATCTGGGCGGAGTATTTTGGGGTCAGTATCTTTCCTCCGCCGATCTTAAACTGAAGCTCAAATATATTGGCCTTATTGTCTACTGAATTCTCCAGGTACTTTATGGACGAAGCGCTGTAAGGCAGCCAGTCCGAAGTATCCGCGGCCCAGTAATAGCTTATGTAATCCGGGTTTGCTGCCGTGTCCGCCTGGGTTTTTACGTAGTATTTTTGGGTTACCTGAATGGAATCCTGGCTTAAAGGCGTGCTTACATTGGGCGTTATTTCGGCAAATTTGAAATTTGTATGTATTGCCCCGTTATTGATCTTTGGGGCCGAGGCAAACGGCACTATGCGCAGTAACCGGCCGCCGCCGGGCAACAGCTTAACCGTAAAACAGGTGTCTTTACTTGCGGGCATGAGGCCGGTTATGGTTTTATTGTTCAGGACATCAACAATAAAATACGAATTGGGCTGGCCAAACGACGGCATATAATTTATGGTTACAATCAGTGTGGCTGTGTCCGTTTTTAAACAATGACGGTTTACCAGCATTAAATATTTTTGGGTTGAATCCCCTATTTCGTAAAAGAGCGAGCTTTCGTAATATATGTCCCTGATCTCCGTTGGCGTAGAACTGTCAAATGTAATGCCTTTAATTATTGAACTGCTGTTTATCTTGTCTATCCGGCAAGGATCGTAACAACGCAGGTTCATTAGGGTTGGGCCTAATACTTTTAAGGTATCGCATAATTCCTTAGTCCAATCGAAAACACGAAACCTAGCACTATCTGTGTATTGAATCTCAGGGTATTTAGTTTTACTTCGTGGATCTCTATTTATTTCTAATGGGCCAAAATATTCAATATGCGGATTGTCCCAATCCTGACGGCCGCTACGGTATTGGGCCACAGATATCCCTTTGGCTCCGCGGCTTATGGCCAGCCAGCCCTGAACCCTTATTTCCTCTCGGGTGGGCCAGCGGTATCTGGGCCAGATCATCGTATCATTATAACCGTCTTCACGCGAAGTGTATATGTTCGAATACCACTTGGTCTCCGGGTGCTCCTTTTCGAAATATTTAAAGCAGGTGTCGCAACCGTCAATCATCCATTCCTGCAGGGTATTTTGGAAAACCGGACCGGAATACGGAAGGCCCGCATAGTTAAAATACATGTCGTTTTCCATGACGCCCAAATGGCAATAGTTATTCTCATCGCAAAAGTCCTGGACGAATCTTGCAAACGGCACTTCAGCTTGATTCCAGGCTTTAATGCAAAAGAAAAACAGGTTGCTTCTTTTTAAATTAACCGGGGCCCTGCTGTCCCAGTATTGGGAAAAATATTTCATGTATTTTATCCGGTTGTCCCATTTTTCCCAATGGGAAACGCCCAGCGAATCGTTATAATTGCCCTCCCATCCCATGATAAGGCCCTTAAAACCCTTTTTATCCCTATATGTCTGTATTATGGTATCGGCCAGATGTTTTAAGGTATCTTCCCAGGCAACCGGCACGTTGCTGGTATCTAAACCCCAGTTATAAAATAGTTCGCTTACGCGTGCGCCTGCCAGGATAGGCCTTGTGCCAAAGGCCATATACATTTTAAACGCGCCGTTTTGGGGTTCGCAAAGCGAATCCAGCCAGCCGTTTTCGCCGAAAGGTTGGCCTGTTTTGGGGTGAAATACCGGATCGTGAACGTCTTGTTCTATGGCATTCACACCAAGTAGCGTTAAATTATCAGATTCATCTTTTACGCTAAAATACTGTTCCAAACCCGGGCGGTAAAAGCCCCAAGCGCTTAAATAGAAAGTTGAATCCTGAGCATTGCAAAAAGCAACGATACCAAACAATACTATCGTTAAGAGAGGTATTTTCTTATTCATAACGGGTCCCTTTACCTTATTAACGATATTTTTTGGGTTTGTGTAATGTCTTCTGTTTTTTGACAGATAAAATAGACGCCATTGGATAATCGCTGCCCTTGCTCATTGGTCCCACTCCATGTTAAATTGTATATTCCCGCATTCTGTTTGCCATTGATTAATGTTTTTACTCTTTGCCCGGTAATATTATAAATATTTAAAGAAACATGTTGGGTTTTATCCAAAGAATACTGGATATTTGCCAAAGCATAAAACGGATTTGGCCATAATTTTATTTTTTGCACTTTACCTTTTGCATTTTCTGTTGGCTCTCCCTCCACTCCACCCGGCGTCCCATCGGCATATATCCTCTGTGCGTATATATAAAACTCTTCCCAAGCGCATACTAAACCACCTGAAAGATCACTGCATACCTTAGGGTACCTATCGGAAGCAGTTGATACACTGTCTACAGTGACACCCGTAGCACCCCAATATGCTAAACCTTCATTTGTTAAACGCTGTGAATAAAGCCTTGTCTGGCCAGCAACTATTAACACATCACCAGAATCATCTTTACTTATATTATAATCCCCACCAGGAAAGAAATTAAAGACCTCACTACCATTACTCCATAGGGGTGTTGCTGTTACATCGAAACTTTGTGCAGTATCAAGATTAACAATAATAAAACCATTATCGTCATTTGCACATAAAACATCCCATCCACCAGAACCGTACCTGCCAGTAAAAACCCCCACGCTATCCCATTGCTTGACTCCATTGCTGTCAAACGATTGAACGTATGTTTTCCCGTCAACAAGAAAATCATACCAACCGATGTACGCCCCGCCAATATTATTTGGCACTGGGTTGTTGGCTAGTTGTATACTATCTCTCACACAAACTGATATTCCATCCGCTATCCATCTAATGTTACCCAACGAATCCAATAATTGGGCATATATATCTTTCCCCGTAGTGTTCCTATTACGGTAATCTTCCCACCAAGTTATCGCTGTTGAGCCTTTATTGTTAACACATACTAATGGGTCAAGCTGTAAATCATCCGCCGTGCATACCGGCACTCCGTCAGCCTGCCACAATATGTTACCATTGGCATCCACCCGCTGGGCATATATGTCGTCGCTGGTCGTTCCCACATCCCTTTCATCCTGCCAGGCCATCACCGCCCCGTTCCTCCCGTCGGCGCACATGTTCACATAGGCCGAGGGTAGGCTGCATACAGTTATCCCGTTCTCCGGCCACACCCGGTTGCCCAGGCTGTCCAACCTTTGGGCGTATATATGAGGATATCCCGTGCCGTCACGGCCCCATTCCTCCCAGGATATGATCGCTCCACCGGCTCCGTCGCTTACTATATCGGCAAACCACGCTTCGCTGTTGGTCAAACTGCATACCGGAACTCCGTCTGTCTGCCACACCATATTGCCCCCGCTGTCCACCCGCTGGGCGTATATGTCATAATCCGTGTCGCTGCCGCCTAACCGGTATTGTTCCTGCCAGCAGATTATGGCCCCGCTTTTTCCGTCCGTGCAGATCCGGGCTTGCTCCGGAAAACCCACGTTTACCACCCGTATACCGTTAGGCTGCCAGCTAGGGGATTTGACCCCTCCCCGCTGCGAAGAGGATTCGGGGACCGGCACTGAACAAAGCCCTGAGCCTGCCGAAGGGCGAAATGTTAGGCCGTCTTTTGGCCGGGCATGGTCCTCCCGCTGGTCGTGGGCAAATACCCGGGCAACAGGCTGGGCAATTGCCGTGACGTAAAGCAACGCTGCTGCAAGCAACAAAAATATCTTTTTCATTTTCTTCTCTTATCGCATTACTTTTAAACAAAGATTCTTAACGTAAAAATCCTTTTAAATCCATTTCATTTTTATTGTATCCAAGATTAACTAAAGTCCGAAACATGTAGACACGATCATTACGTCATATCTCCTTAAGCCCCGCCTTGAACGACCGTACCAGCACCGTTCCCGTGGAAAGTATGAATTCCACCGAGCGGCCGTAATCTCCTCCGGTATCCTCGGCCGTTATTGGAATGTTCAGGGAGTTAAGCACCCTTTTGGCCTCCTGGGCGTTCCGCTGGCCGATGTTGACCCCGCCGTCCCTGCGGTTCAATAAAAGTCCGGCGAACATAGTGGCCCCGCCGGCCAGTTTGGCCCTGATCCTGAAGCGCTGACAGCCCAGTCCCTCCATCTCCAGCAGCATCTGTTCTATTGCTGTCTGGGGGCACTTGCCCGGCTGGGCCTTAAGCCGGCTCATCTCAGGCGACGGAAGCATTACATGGGCCAGTCCCCCGATCCTGGCCTCCGGATCGTACAATATTATGGCCAGGCAGGAACCAAGACCATGGGTGGTGATGATGGCTGGCTCCCGCTCCACCCTTAAGTCGGCAATTTTTACTATTACTTCGTTGGACAATTATTTTAAACCGTATTTAGCCGTTAAGCTGATATATACGTTCCTTGGGATCAAAAGGGGTAAAAGATTCTTTAACTGTTCCGAAAAGCGTTTCCACTTTGCCCAGCACCAGGAAACCTCCGGGACGCAGGCTTTTTTTGAAACTATCGAAGATGAACTCCTGGGCCTGACGGGAAAAGTAGATCAGCACATTGCGGCATAATATCAGGTCCAGGCCGGAAAAGACTGATGGTTCCAGCAGATCAAAATGCCGGTATTCCACCATTCGCTTGATGCCGTCGTCCAAATGATAATTCTTTGAATTCTGTTTGAAGTATTTTTTTATCAGTTCGGAAGGGATCTCATTCATGCTGTTCTGGTCATAAATACCCTGCCGGGCCTTCTCCATGCTTTGCCGGTCAATATCGGTGGCAATGATCCGGCAGGGGCGGTTTATGCCGCTTCCTCCTGAGAACTCCCGCCACAAAATGGCCAGGCTGTAGGGCTCTTCTCCCGAAGAGCATCCGGCGCTCCAGATGGTAAGGGGACTGTTCTGGTCTGCTTGGCCAGCCAGCAAAGGCATAACCCTGGCTGATATCGCCTTAAAAGTCTCGGGGTTGCGGTAAAAATTGGTGACGTTGATGGTCAGGGCATCCAGTAATTTTGGGTACTCGGACTTATCCTGAGCCAGCCTCCGGGCATATTCCGGATATGTGCTAAGCTGGCAGGCTCTCAGCCGGACGGCCAGCCGCCTTTTTAACGGCCGTTCCTTGTATTGCAAAATGTCAAAGCCGGTATCGGCGTTTATCATTTTGGCCAGTTCCATCAACTGGGGATCAGTGATGGCGTCTTTGAACATCATCTTTTTTCGGCCAGATCAAGATTGCGCCTGATCATCTGGTTTGATGGATCCAGCTCCAGAGCTTTTTTCCACCATTTCACCGCATTGTCCTTTTGCCCCTGTTTAAGGCAAAGATTTCCCAGCTTGTAAAGCTGCTGGACATCCGCCAGCCCCATGCCGGCCACCCGGGAAAGCACTTCCACCGCCTGGGCCCAGAGGCTGTTGCGGTAATAAAGCTCTGAAAGATTTTGAAGCAGAGTTCTGTTTTCCGGGGAGACCTTGAGCGCGGCCTGGTAGTGGCGTTCCGCCTCTTCCACCTGGCCCCGGGCCTGCCAGAGAGCGGCAATATTGTTCTCGGATGACGGGTTGATCCGTCCGCCTTGGGAGCACTCCTGCCAGTGTTCTATGGCTTGATCCCATTGGCTGCTGCGATAGGCTGCCAGGCCCAGCAGAAAACTTCCCAACAGGGTTTTCTTTCCCTGCTGTTCCAGCGACAACAACTGATCCCGGGCAGAGCTCCACTCTTTTTTGCGGCAGGCCAGATGGGCCAGATTGAGTTTTGGGGTCAGGCTTCCCGGGTCCATCTCTAAAGCTTTTTTATACTGACGGACGGCATCATCGTATTCCCCCATGGCTTCCAGGGCCAGCCCCAGATTATTGTAACTGCAGGCTTTTTGGGGTTCAATGGCAATGGTCTCCAGGAATTCGGTGGCGGCCTCGGCGTACTCCGCCTTACGGAAATGGATCAGGCCCAGATAGAAACGGGCATCGGCCTCATCTGGTTTGATCTCCACTATCCTCCGGTATTCCCGGTAAGCCTCTTCGTACATCTGGGTCTTGTAAAAGGCGATCCCCAGGTTGCGGTGTTCATCAACCGCCCCGCTCCCGGTTCCGGCAGCGGTCCGGGCCCTTTCGTTGCCCCGTTTGACCAGTCCCGCCCGCAGCAAACCGTAAATGACCTTGGAGGTCAGGAATTCTCCCAGCGAAGAAGCCTCCATTACCTCGCCCATGGTGCGGCGGCCATCTATCAGCTGCATCACCTGGCGCTCTTCCTCGTTCAGCTCCATCTCCACCTGCTGGGAGCCTTCTAAAATAAGCCTTTCCAGAATTATCTGGGTCCCCGGCAGTTTGGCTTCCAGATTTTTCCATTCGTCGATCCGGCGGGCCTCTTCCAGCAGCAGATTCAGGACATCCAGTGATACTGTAATGGTCTCCTCGGTGGGCAGGGTGTCCGGTTCAAAAAAGAAATCCCCCTCTTCCCAGCGCAGCAGATAAAATATGGCATCAGCAATCTGCCGGGAAACATCGGATTCCAGGTCCTGTTTGGTCAGCAGCCCCAAATGGATCAGGATGCCGCCTAACCGGCGGCCATCCGTATCAGCTTGCTGATGTTTCAGGGCCTCCTCCAGCTGGGAATTGGTGATTAAACCCCGGGACAGCAAACGGTCGCCTAACCGGTCGGGCCGGTTCAACAGATTGCTGTAACATATCTTTCCGTCGTTGAAAAATATGCTTCCGAAATTCTTGCCGTCAGTGACCTTCAAACATCCGGTCTTGTGTCCCACCGACAGAAGCTGAAGCACATCGGGCAGGCTTATTTCCTTAAAGGATCCTTTAATGGCCATTTGTCAGATCAAAAATAATGAATTAAAATTCTTCCATTAGCCTGTCTTCAACCCAGGGCCAGTTTTCTTCAATGGTTCCAGTCTTTTCCGCCAGTATGTCATCAGATTTTGCTTGGATTGCTGGTTCCGGCAGGTTTACGTTCGGGGATTCTGTTTTGATCTCCGGAGCGGTAAGCAACTGGGTTTCTGGTTCCGCTGACAAGGCCGGCATTACCGGAATTTCTGGCAAGGGGATATCCGGGGCCGGAGTTTCCTGGACAGTTTCCATAGGCGCCGTTGTTGCGGTCTTTCCGCCGCTTAACCTTTGGGAAAGGCTTTTAACCAGTTGTTCAAGTTTATCAGTCTGTTCCGGATCAAACAACACCGACTCTATCCGGGTCATTTCTTCGGTAGTGGACTGGCCCGCCATCTGCCCGAACTGCTGCTGCAGGTCTATCAGCTTTTCCACATTGGCGGTATATTTATCGTATTCCAAAGATAAGATCGAAATATCCTGATCCAATGATAGTTCCACCGAAGCGGTATTAAATCCCTTCATCTTCCAGATGTAGATCTTCTCCTTGTATTCCCGCCGGATCTTTTCGGTATCCTGCTGTTCTGACAACATAATCAGCATCCGGTCATCCAGCCCGGAAACAAAGGCCCCGAACTCTCCTTCCGGCTTGGCTGACGACGGATCCGGGATCGCTTCCGCTGCCGGCTCCGGGTGAACCTCGGCAGCAACCGCCTGAGGCAAAGCTTCATCCACCGTCTCTTTGGTGACCGGACCCTCCATCAGCGAGGAATACAGCAGCACCCGGTTCAGGGCACCCTCTAGCTCACGGACGTTGGAAGAGACCCGGGAAGCGATCAACTGCAGGACGTCCTCCGGTAGTTTTTGCCCCCGGGCTTCGGCCTTCTTGAAAAGGATCAGCCCTTTTTCCCGGAGCTCGATCTCCTTTAATGCCGCAAACACTCCGCCCAGCATCCGGGACAGCAGTTTGGGATCCAGCGCCTCAATTTTCTGGGGATGAGTGTCGGTGGTGATGATGATCTGACGGCCCGAACCGATCATCCGGTCGAACAGCGGCAGCAGCCGCACCTGGACATCGCGCTGGTGCAGTCCCAGATGGAGATCGTCAAACAGCAGCAGGTCTGCCTTTTCGGCCCGGGCCAGGTCACCCACCACCAGCTGGCTTCCGGCCAGCATCTCGATCTTGTATTCCGGGTGGGAAAGGGCCACGGCATTGCCCACCGCATGCAGCAGATGGGTCTTTCCCAACCCCACCCCGCCGTAGATCACCAGGGGATTGTATATCCTTCCCGGCTCCTCGGATACCTTAAGGGCAGCCGAAAACGCCAGGCGGTTGTTGGGCCCGGTAAAGAAGTTGTGAAAGACGTAGTTGGTCTTTACTATTTCAGGGGTGTTTTGTTCCATTGGGTTTTTTATTGTCGGATTTCAATTTAAGCGGTCACTGGTTTAACATTATGCGGACGTATTTCTTGGTGTTTCCTGGATTCATGCCTGCCTGCCGTAGCTTCAGCAAAGGCGGGGGTTCATAATAGTTGATAGTTCCGGAAACCTTGTCTACTTTTTGTATTTGGCCGAAAGCGACTGCAACACCAAAGCGCTGACGGTCTTTAAAGTATCAAAAACCCCCACCCCGGTGGTGGCGACGGCTTCAAAGTAATGGGCCCGCCTGAAGTTCAGCCCGGTGTTCAGGTCGGCCACCGACATGATGTTGGGCAGGTCCCGTTTATTGTACTGCATCACCATCGGTATCTTGTAAAGGTCCATGCCCAGGCCGGCCAGGTTGTCCCTCAGGTTCTGCAGGCTGTCCTGGTTCTCCTGCCACTGATCGACCTGGGAATCGGCTACGAACACCACACCGTCCGAGCCCTGCAGCACTAATTTGCGGGTGGAGTTGTAAAACACCTGCCCGGGTACGGTGTAAAGCTGGACCCTGGTCTTATACCCGGCGATGGTCCCCAGTTCCAGCGGCAGGAAATCAAAGAACAGGGTGCGGTCCTTTTCAGTGGCCAGACTGACCATGGAACTCCGCTTCTCGTCCGGGATCTTCCCGTAGATATACTGGAGATTGGAGGTCTTGCCGCAGCGTCCCGGCCCGTAATAGACGATCTTGCAGGTGATCTCTTTGGATGAATAGTTGATTAAAGACATGGATTGCTATGAATGATTTGATTTATTTTTCTGATTACAGCGCATTAATATCCGGGTTACGAAAACAGCTTGGACAGGGCATCTTCCACTTCCTGATTCAGATCGGGCAGCTCTATCCCCTGGCTTTCCCGGGCCTGGATGGACGGCATTCCCGGGGACTCTTCTTCCGCCAGCGGGGTGCTGTCGCCTTCGCCGCTCAGGGTCTTTTCCAGATGAGGAGCCAGCGCTTTTTCGGTTTCGGCGGCGGCATGGCGGATCATACCCACCACCGTTGATTTATCAAAGATGGTGGCCAGGATGAAATGTTCGGCCACCAGGCAGAAATATACGTTCCACTTGGATCCCTCCTGAAACATCACTTTGAACTTTTCCTCCTTCACCAGACGGGCCAGGGCCTGAGTGGAGGAAAAGATGCCGCCGATCAGGGCCGAGATAGACTGCAGGTTAAAATCTGTCACGTAGCCCGACTGGCTGATCAGGTGGCCGTTCTTGGACAACAGAACGGCGCATTTGGCCCGGGAAGCTTTGATGTACAGGGCCATCTCCCGTTCCACTGCCACGGTGATCTCTTCCGATATAACGAACTGGAGATTGGTCATAATATCTTCATCAAACGTTCCAGGCTGGCTTTCATCTTAATGGACACCAGTCCGATGTTGGCCCCGGGCTCGGTTATCACCGTCAGGATGCATTCCGGAGCGCAAAGGAATATGATGCTGCCTTCGCTGGCCGAAAGCTGCACCCCGGAAAGCTCCGATCCCTGCTCCGGCCGGAGGGCCTTGATTATCTCCTGATAGATCCCGGCCACCATGGCGCTGATGGTCCGCTCCTCCATTCCCGACATCAGGTTGGAGACCACTACCAGACCTTCGTTATCCACCACCAGGCTGCCTTTGACCCCTGAGATCTCGTTTATTTGATTGAGTATTTCTTTCATGATTTCTTTTGCTTTGAATTTACCGGCAGTTTTATACGATCATCTGTTGGGTTCTTTTTTTGCCAGATTCTCTGCCTGTTCCGCAGCCCGCTTGCTGTTGACCATCACCAATCCCACCTTGGCTGAGGAGTCGGCTGAGATCATTAGCACCATCCGCCCTGCCTGGCGCAGGAATATTTTCTCATCGCCAGTCTCTATAACTATCCTCTCCAACTCTCCCAGCTTTATCTTTTTCAGGGCTTCAAAAGCGGTCTTGAAGATATTGGCGGAAAGCGCGGCGCTGTCCTCGGAAAGGCTTTGTCCAGAACGGGAGACGGAATCAGCCACCGCATAGCCGTTCTCATCCACCAGCATGCAGGCTTTGACCTGCGGGGTCTGCACCAGATCATTCATGATCTTGCCGAACCCGGCCTGCCATTCGGTGGTTTCCTCGGCCGCAAATTTCTGCGGTTTATCTGATGCAGCCGGCGGGGCCTTGGGTTCAGGCGGGATTTCCGCCGGCTGGTCCTCTGTTTTCTGGACAGGAACAGAATTTGGGTCCGTGCGCCCGGCCATCAACGGCAACGGACTGGAAGGAATTTCCCTGGCCGGCGGCTCCGATATTTTCACCGGTTCAGGAAGAGGCTCTTCCTTCTTGACGACCGCCTCTGGAAGAGCTGATTCTTCCGGCGGTTTGGCTTTAGGAGGAATTTCCGTAATGGCAGCCGTTTCAACTTTTACTGGAGCAGGTGCGGGTGCCTCCGCTTCCGGCACTGCGGAATCGGCCTGGGCCAGGACTTTCTTGGCTTCAGAATGTTCGGATTGTACCGAGAGCACTTTGGCCGCCTCGGCCCGGGCCAAGGAATATTGTTTAGTGGCCAGCAGGCACTTGGACAGCACCAGCCGGCCTTCTATGTTGTCGGGCTGGGACTCCAGCCCGGCCTGGCAGATGGCGATGGCTTCGGAATAAAGGCCGTTCTCCCGGTAAAAATCGGCCAGGGAGGCGAACAGCTGGGACGAAGGGTCGTTCACCATCTGTTCCGGGATATTATTATCTAATGGATCGGACATGGATTTGGACTATTTGTTTTAAATGTTTTCTTTTGATCGGAATATTTTTTGCAGGATTTGCAGGATTTATTTATATTAACGACTGATATACCCAGGGGCATTGTAAAACGATAAGTTTTTGGCAATACCGAATTATATATAACCTCCGTGAAAAAAATCATGCGAATCCTGTCTGTTCCGGTTTACCGGGTTTCCCTGGCCATCTTCATCTTCTCCAGCCAGGACTTAACCTCAGGTGAAAGCTCCGCCGGCACTCCCTCGGGCCGGGCGGATTCAGATCTTGATTCCGCCGATCCCGCCTGGATCCGGGCCTTGCCCTCCAGCCCTTCGGCCCAGCGCACCGCCAAGGTCACCAGGTCCCGCACCTTCTCCGCCCTTTTGTCGCCGCCGGCGAATCGCAGGAATTTCTCCCAGCGCTCCACCGCCAGTTCCAGCCGGCCCAGACGGGCGTAGGTGAACCCCAGGCAGTAATTGATCTCCGGATTGTTCTCCTCGCCCTTGCTGGCCAGCTTGTATTCCATCACGGCCTCATCATAGGATTCGGCCAGATAGTAGGCCTCGCCCAGATACAGATGGGCATAGGCCTGTTCCGGATCTTTTTGGACCAGCTTGGTGAAGGCGTCGATGGCCTCTTCAATTTTTCCGCTGTTCAGGTCGGATAGGCCCTGATTGATGGGGTCCTGTTCGGGTTCCTGCAGATCCAGTTTCAGGTCGGTCTTTTTCCCCGTGGCCCTCACCAGACCGGTGACGCAAAGCCCGTAAATGACCTTGGCGGTCTCGAACTCCCGTCCGCCCACGGTCTCTATCACCTGGCGGGCTGTCCGCTTGCCGTCGATGGTGGCCATGATCAGCCATTCTTCGGGCTTCAGGTCCAGCCGGCCCGAGGCCAGCTCGCTGCCGGGGGAAAGTGAAAGCACCAGGTCCAGGTCGGGGAGCTTGGAATGGATCTTGGACCATTCATCCAGCCGGCGCGAGACCTCCATCATCACATTCTCGGTCACCAGCAGCAGATCGGTGTCGGAATCGGCCGAGAGGTCCATTTCCTCAAAGCGGAAATATCCGTCCTGCCAGCCCATGATGGCGAAGACCACTTCCTCCACCTGTGTCTTGAGCGCTTCCTTGACCGCCGGTTTGGTTACAAAGCCGCTGTCGGAGGCCAGGGCCCCCAACCGCTTGCGTTCCTTGGATTCCGACTGGTCCTTCAGCAGCCTCTCCAACTGATGAGTGGTCACCTTTCCGGCCTTGAGCATTATCTGCCCGATCCGCTCGTGGCTCTGCTGCAGGGTGGCCCGGATGATGTTGCCGTTGGAGAAGAACACCTGTCCGACGTCATGGGCCGAGTCCAGGGTCAGCACCCCGGATTTCCGGGACATGGCCAGCAGCTGGAACAGGTCCATCAGGCTGAGTTCTTTTATGGGTCCTTCGATCGCCATCTTAATAATATCAAAAGTTAAATATAAAAAATAAAATATCAGTAATGTTAAAAGCAAAAAGAGTGGTATTCTGCAACCTGATTTTTGATATTTTATCTTTTATTTTTTTGATTAGGTTTTCCTACCCCGCCACTTCCTGCCATTGCAGGGCCGCATCAATGGCCTTGGTGGCCTGCTGCCGCAGGCCTTCATCGTGGGTGAAATTGACCGCCTTCTGCCAGGCCTCCACCGCATCCCGTGTCTTACCCCGATGAGCCAGAAGTTTACCTAACAGCAGGTACAACTCGGCCCGGTCGCCGTGGGAGGTCATCAGATCCTGGCAGACGGCATAGGCCTGGTCGGCCTTGTCGGTTCGGGCGAACATGGAAGCCTGGCCCAGCCGGGCCTCAAAACTTTTGGGGGCGATCTTTACCGCTATGGCAAACTCCACCGCCGCCTTGTCCAGAATGTTCTGTTTCAAGTAAATCTCACCCAAAGCCAAATGGGATTCCAGATGCGCGGGGTTGTTGACCACCGCCTTCTTAAGTTCCTCGACCGCGGACTCTGTTTTGCCGGCTGCCAAAAAAAGCAGCCCCAGCCGGTGATAGCCGAAGGGAAGCTTGGGTGAGATATTGATGGCCTGACGGTAAGCCATCACCGCTTCTTCGGGCTGCCCCTGCCCTTCAAAGGCCTGTCCCAGGCCCAGGTACAGGTGGATGTTCTGGGTGTCGTCCTTTAAGGCTTTTTCAAAGCTTTGCTGGGCCTGCTTATGCTGTCCCAGGTTCAAATAGAGCCGTCCCAGTTCCAGTTGCAGTTCGGAAGTGTGGGAGGAGTTTTTAAGACCGTTCTCCAGCGCCCTGACCGCCTGATCCGGGAGATTTTGCATCAAGTATGATCTGCTTAATCCCGTGATATATTCGGGCTGGCCGGGGAAAAGTTTCAGCAGCACTTCGTAACGCACCGCCGCCTCGGCCCCCTGTTTTTCATCCAAGGCAATTTCGGCCAGGGCCTTCAGGGCATCCGGGTTCTGGGGCTGCTGTTCGATGATGGCCTTGGCCTGCTTCTTGGCTTCGGCGTTGTTTCCCTGGGCCTGAAGGTCCTTGAGCTTCTGCAGGTCGGACTGTAGTTCCCGTTCCTCCCACCTGGTGGATTTGGCCCGTAGGGAGGCATCCTCCAGCACCCCGCCGAAGATGTCGGCCGAGACCGTGGTCCCTTTTTCCTGGCCCGAACCCTGCCATTGCTCCAGTATCAGCAGGTCGGGGTTCTCTACAAAAAAATCTATCCCCAGTTTAAAGGAGCCCCCGGTGTAGAAGGATTTCAGTTCCATGGCCTTTTTGGAAGCAGCCACCGATTCCTGATAATGCTCGGTGGCGGCCAGGGCAAAACTTAGGTTGTAATGGGCCTCGGCGAACCCGCTGTCCAACTGAATGGCTTTTTGCAGTTCTTCAATGGCTAAAGTATAGTTTTTCTTTTTCAGATGCAGCAGGCCGATATTGTTGTGAGCCAGCACAGACTGGGGGTTCAGATTTAAGACCTCAAGATATTCCTTCATGGCCATCTCATCATTGCCGGCCTTGGCATATAAAAGACCCAGATTAAAATGGGCGTCGCTGTACTGCGGGTTCGAGGCCACCGCCTGTTTGACCTTATCCACCGCCTGTTCCGGCTGGTTCTGGTAAAAATAAGCGATGCCAAGATTGTTCAGGCTGATGGCGTATTCCGGGTCCAGGTCCAAAGCCCCCTGATACCAGCGGATGGCATCGTCCGACATCCCCAGCCGGTGGCAGGCCAGGCCGATATCGTTGTATATCTTTTGATTTCTGGGTTCAAACTCCAAAGCCTTTTTATAAGCTTCTATGGCCGGCTGGTTCTGGCCCGTCAAAAGATAGACCTCGCCTAATTCCTTGTGGACCAATCCCGACTCCTGCCCCATTCCCATGGCCTTTTCAAATTCGGCCAGGGCCTGCTTAAAAAGCCCCTTGCGTTTGAAACCGACGCCAAGGTTGTAGTGGGTCATGAAACCGTCCGGGGCCACCTGAGGCTGGTCCTCGGAGTGGCGTTTGATCTCGGACAGCAGGTCCTGGTTGTAATAATCTATTCCCAGGTTGGCCTGGGCCCGGGCATAGTTGGGATTCAGAGCGATGGCCTTGCGTGATTCTTCGATAGCCTTTTCCAGCAGTCCCTTTTCGCCGTAGGTAAAACCCAGCAGGAAATGCGCCTCGGCGCCGTCGGGATTTATCTTCACCGCCTCCTGCAGTTCGGAAATGGACTGCTCCAGCAGGCCCAGATTATAAAAGATCTCCCCCAACGCAGTATGCGCCACGTATGACTGGGGATCAACTTTTAGCGCCGCCTGATAGACCTTGACCGCTGACTCGAACTCGCCCTGCTGTTTAAGGGTCAAGCCCAGGTAGATGTGGGTCAGAAAGTCATCGGACTTTAGTTTAAGGGCCTGGTGGTAGTGCTCTATGGCCGACTTATACTGGCCGGTATTGCGCAGGGCCTCGGCCAGCCGGAAGTGCGCAGAAAAGTCTTCTGACTGATCTATGTTCTTTTTGGCCTGTTCTATCTCCCGGTCATAATATCCGCTTTTGCGGTAGACCACTTCCAGGTTGTGGCGGGCCAGCACATTCTTGGGATCCAGCTCGATGGCCTTCTGCAATACTTCGATGGCCTCGGTGTACATGGCCTTGTGGTGAAATACCACCCCCAGATT
The DNA here is from genome assembly GCA_016235665.1 of candidate division TA06 bacterium. Classification (NCBI taxonomy): domain Bacteria; species candidate division TA06 bacterium. The sequence goes on from JACRJI010000008.1 coordinate 320,143, forward strand.
ATTGTGGGCCGCCGAGTCCTTGGCATCCAGCCGGGACCGGAAGCTGCGCAGGATGCCCTGTTCTTCGGGGCTGATCACGGCGGTTGTATTTTGAGCGTTGGAATCCATATGGAAAATTGATTTGAAACTTGAAGTTTGTAATGAGAGACATTTACTGAATGCTTAGCCAGATGCTGAATACCTGGGAAAGTTCAAACCACTGAAAACGATCCCGTAAATCATGTTAATCCGCTTACGCTTCAATGCAGGATTTCTTCAAGCGCCAAAGCTTTCGCTTACTCTACATACTTGCCTTCCCTTGGGGGCCGTAACTTTAGCGAAGGCCTCAGCGGTGGAGCTCCTGTCTGCTCAGGGAAAATATATTACCCCAGGTGGATGGCCTTCAGGATCACCTCCAGCGATGCCGGATCGGGCAGCAGCAGAAAATATCCGTAGAGGGTGGTGTTCTTTTCCACAAAACGGAATTCGGTCTCGATGCAGACAACCATGTCCTTGTCGCTGGAAAATTCCAGGGAGACGGTCTGAAGCACCGCCGAGGCCATGTCCACCGCCATGTTGGGAACTGAAGGCACCACCACCAGGCCCAGCAGATCTCCCAGCGAGTTCATGTAAGCGCAGGTCAAAACATTGGAAACTTCCTTGAGGGCCGACTCCTCCAGTTCCCCGAATTTTTTGGTGGTTCCCAGCGGCTGGCGCATCAGGCAGTCGGTAAGGTGCCAGGCCGCTTCCTGGGGAAACAGCAGCAGGGTGCGGCCGGTCATGTCGCCCAGAAAATAGATCAGCACGCTGGCCACCACCTCGTTGGGCTTGGCCACTAAGCTGAACACTTCTTCTATGGGATTGATCCGGATCACCGGCACGTTGACCATCACCTTTTCTCCGGTAAGCTCGGAGAGCGCGGTGGCGGCGTGGCAGGCCCCGATATTGGCCACTTCCTTGAGGGCATCCAGCTGAATGGCTTTTAACTGACTGACGTCCATATTTATATCACCGTTACTCGTTAATTGTTATTCGTTAATCGTTGCCTGTGGTCTATTCAGTATTCAGTATTCAGTATTCAGTATTCAGTATTCGGTGATCTCAGGTTTCAAGGTTATTGACATCCACTATCAGCATCGGATAACCCTCCCGGCTGATGGCCACACCGCTAAAGGTCTTATTGGCGTTAAGGAAACGGGAAAGCGGCTTGACCACTATCTCCTGCTGGCCCACCATCCGGTCTATGACATAGGCGGCAAACGAGCCCTGACGTTCCAGCACCACGGTGGGACCGGATAGTATCCCTTCTTCGGTTTCCAGTTTTAAGACCCGGGAAAGCCTTTGCACCGGGATGGCCTGGCTGCGGTATACTATGGCAGTTTTGCCCTGGAGGGTCCTTACGTTTTCCGGTTTAAGCTCAAATGTTTCCATAACCTGGGACATGGGCAGGGCGTAGACCTGCTCCCTGGCCGAAACCAGCAGGGTGCGGATGATGGCCAGGCTAAGGGGAACATTCAGCAAAAAGCGCGATCCCTGGCCGGCGTTGCTTTCAATGGTCATACTTCCGCCCATGCTTTCGATCCTGCTTTTGACCACATCCAACCCCACTCCGCGCCCCGAGACCTCGGTAACTTTCTCGGCGGTGGAAAATCCGGGGCGGGCCAAAAAATCGAAGACCTGCTTCTGGCTGAGACTGGAGGCCTGCTCCTTGGTGATCCAGCCTTTTTCCACGGCCTTCTGTTTTATTTTTTCGGAATCGATCCCCCGTCCGTCGTCCTCCACCACTATCAGGGCCTGGTCCTTGACCTTTTGGGCGGACAGGGTCACGGTGCCGATCTTTCTCTTGCCCAGGGCTTCCCGCTGGGCCATGGTCTCCATGCCGTGATCCACCGAATTGCGCAGCAGGTGCACCAGGGGCTCGGCCAGCATCTGGAGAATGGAGCGGTCCATTTCCAGTTCCCGGCCTTCCAGCTTAAAGTCTATGTCCTTGTTCAGCACCTTGGCGGCGTCCCGCACCACCCGGGGAAAGCGGTCGAAGATCTCGGACATGGCCACCAGCCGAGAGGCCAGCACCTGATGCTGCAGTTCGGAGGTGATCTGGGCCACTTGGTCCACGCTGTCCTGGATCAGTGTGTTTTGGGACATCTGGGCCAGTTGCTTAAGCCTCTCCCGCCAGACCACCAGCTCGCCCACCAAGTTCATCAGCTTGTCCAGCCGGGCGGTGGAGACCTTGACCTCGCGGGGGCGCTCCTGGGCCAGCTGGGTAAAAGCGCTGACGGTGCGGCGTTCCACCGCCTGCTCCTCGGTCTCCTCCACCACTTCTTCGATCTCGATGTCCTCGATCTCGCTGTAACCGATGCGGGACTTGATCTCCTTTTCGCTGTGGAGATTGGTGACGAAGAACACCGAGAAGCCCCGGTCAAAGCGCTCGGCTTCCAGATCGCGCCGCTCGGGCACGGTATAGGCTATCTTCCCGAACTGTTCCATGGTGTGCAGTACCAAAAAGGCCCGGGCCGATTTAAGCGCCACATCGGCTTCCAACAGCACCCGGACCTTATAAACGAAGGAATCGGCGGTCTTCAGAGGATTTATCCGGGAAAAATCGTTGCCGCCGGAAACGTTGGAGACAACCTCAGTTTTTGAACTTTGGGGAGCGGCTGCCAGCGATTCAATTTTCTTGGACAGCTCGGCCCCCTTTTCTTTGAGGCTTTTCTGGGGATCGCGCCCGGCGGCCAGCTCGGCCACCGCATTTTCCAGATAGTCGATGGATTCAAAGATGGCGTCCACCTGGGGCTGGGCCAGCTTAAGCTGGCGCTTGCGCAGCCGGTCCAGAAGATCTTCAGCCTTGTGGGCTAGCTCGGCGATCTGATCCTGCCCGATGGACCCTGCCATGCCCTTGATGGTGTGCATAGAGCGGAAGATCTCGTCCAGCAGGGCCGGGTCGTCCGGGTTTTTCTCCAATGCCAAAAGAGCCCGGTTGAGACTGACCAGATGCTCCCGGGTTTCAGAGACAAAGAGATCTCTATACTTGGTAGTGTCCATCTTTACTGCAGATTGTCTATATGACCATAAAATTCTCAAAAAGCCAAAACAAACGCTTGGTTTTAAGCCCCGTTCTTTTGACCTTTGATTTTGGTAATCAGCTGATCTGCAGCACCCGGCGGGCGGCTTCCAGCACCCGGCTGGGCTGGAACGGCTTGACCACAAAATCCCGGGCCCCGGCCTGGATGGCTTCCACCACCAGGGCCTGCTGGCCCATGGCGCTGCACATCAAAACCCTGGCGTTGGGATCCAACTGCATGATGGCCTTGACCGCTTCGATGCCGCCCATGTCGGGCATGATGATATCCATGATCACCAGGTCGGGCTTGAGTTTCTTGTACTGTTCAACCGCCTCGGCCCCGGTCGCTCCCTCACCGCAGACCTCAAAGTCCCCTTTCTTGAGGATGTCCGAGATCATGGTGCGCATGAAGATGGCGTCATCAACCACTAAAACCCTGTGCCCCATTTATTTCTCCTCCAATGCTAAAATTTTATCTAAATTTAAAATTATTACTTTCTCGTCTTTGGCTCCCAGGACAGACTGGTAGAACCTGCCTGATCTGGTCCTGGTAACGGCCTCCGGCACAGGCTGGGCCTTCATTTCAGAGGTTTCCACGCTCTGCACCCGGTCCACTACCAGCCCCACGTCCTCACCGTTATGCTCTACTATCAGTATCACCATGTCCCGGCCGTTCTCAATGTTGGCCAGGCCCAGCCTTTGGCGAAGATCCACCACAGCCACTATGGCCCCGCGCAGGTTGATCAGGCCGGTTACATAGGGTGGAGCTAGGGGCACAGGAATGATGTCCTGCATCTCCTCAATGGACTTTACCTGTTCGGTGCCAAGTGCAAACTTTTCACTTCCCAGGTTAAATATGACCTTTTCTTCCGATGCATTTTTTTCAGTCATAGCGGTCTCAATTTTTTATAACTGGCTGGAATATATAATCCTTACCAGTTTATCGCTTTTTTGAAAAGAAGTCAATAGTTAAATGGAAAAATGTTGTTGTTTCGCTGTTAAAAGATAAAATGTTTGGGTATTATCATTTCGGGTAAAATAAAAAACAGCTCCGGTTATATACCCGGAGCTGTTTAGGGTCTATCTGCTCTCTATTTGTCCCGGTGCTTTTTCAATCTTTCCTCAAATAACACATACAAAGTAGGAACAAAAACCAGCGTCAGCACCGTGGACGCTATCAGACCGCTGATCACCGAGATGGCCAACGGAGCGTATGTTTCAGAGCTTTCGCCTATTCCCAGCGCCATCGGGACCATGCCCACGATGGTGGTCAGGGTAGTCATCAATATCGGACGCAGCCTGGTATGCCCGGCCTTGATCACCGCCTGGTAAAGAGCCAGGCCCTCTCTTCGCAGGACATTTGCATAGTCAACCAGCAGGATGGCGTTGGAGACCACGATCCCCACCAGCATGATGATGCCGATGAAAACGATCACCGAGAAGTTGATCCCGGTCAGGAACAGGCCCCAGATCACTCCCACTATCCCCAGCGGCACCGAGAAAAGGATGACGAACGGGTCCAGCAGGGACTCGAACTGCGCGGCCAGCACCATGTAGACCAGCATGATGGCCAGCAGCATGGCGTAGAACAGGCTCTTGAAGCTGTCGGCCATGTCCTTGGCCGATCCGCCCACTTCGATGGTGAAGCCCTCGGGAATGCTGATCTTGGCAATTTCTTTGGCCAGGTCACCGTTGATGGCCCCGATGGCCCGCCCCTTGGCGTTGGCGGTGACCGAAACGATCCGCTGCTGGTTCTTGCGGCTGATGTCCACCGGGCCGAAGGCCTTTTCCACCCGGGCGATATTGGAGACCGGCACCAACTGCCCCATGGCGCTCATTACCTTCAGGTTCTTGATGTCCGGCATCTGGGAACGGTCCTTCTCCTGGAAACGCACCACCACGTCGTATTCCTTGCCGAATTTGCTGTCGCGGAACCGGGTCACGGTCTTCCCCTTGAAGGCCGTCTCCACCGCCGAGGCCACCTGATAGACGCTGAGTCCCAGGGCCCCGGCCTTGTCACGGTCCACGATTATCTGCAGTTCCGGCATGCCTTCGCTGCGGCTGACCGTGACATCCTTGGTGCCCGGCACCGAGGCCATTATCCCCTTGACCTGCTCAGCCAGTTTTTTGGAGGCCTCCAGGTCGTATCCCTGGATGTCCACCTGGATCGCTCCTCCGGAACCCATGCTCATGATCTGGGAGATCAGACTGCCGGAGGCGAAAACCGCCTTGGCATCCGGAATGGCGGCCACCTTGGCCCTCAGTTTGTCCATGATCTCGTCTATTCCCCGGCTCCGCTGGGAGCGGGGCCCGAGCTTGACCCTGATAGCGCCGATATTGGGCCCGGAATTGGCCATGGCCTTGCGCATCCCCTCGCCTTCGCCGAATTGGGTGTAGATGGTATTGGCCTCGGGGATGTCCGCCTTGATGATATCCTCTATCCGCTGCATGACAGAACCAGTCTGTTTGAAAGAGGTTCCCACCGGCATGGTGATGCTGACGGTGAACTCCCCCTCGTCGCTGGTGGGCATGAACTCGGAGTCGCTCAGCCCGAACAATGCTCCGCTGACTATCACCACTCCCAGTGTGATCGCCATCACCGCTTTTTTCCGGGACAAGGCCCAGGTTAAGATATTTTGATAGACGTCATCCAGGCCTTTAAGCCACTGTCCTATCTTGTCCAGCAGGTTTTTCCACCAGGAGGATCCGCTTCCGTCTACCTGATGGCTTTCAATTTTCAGGAACCGGCTGGTCAACAGGGGCAAAAGCATCATGGAGACGAAATAGGATCCGATCAGGGAGAAGGAAACGGTATAGGCCATGGGCCGGAACAGCACCCCGGCTATCCCGGAGACGAAGGCGATTGGCAGAAAGACCACGATGGTGGTGATGGTGGCGGCCAGCACCGCCATGGCCACCTGGTCGGATCCTTTCAGGGCAGCTTCCTCGGGACTCTGTCCGGACTCCCGGTGCCGGTAAATGTTCTCCAGCACCACGATGGAATCGTCCACCAGCCGCCCCACCCCCAGGGCCAGTCCGCCCAGGGTCATGATGTTGAGGGTCATGTTGCGGAAGTAAAGCAGGATGAAGGTAACGATGATGGAGAACGGTATGGAAAGGGAGATGATCAACGTGCTGGAGAAGTTGCGCAGGAACAGGATTATGATCAGCACCGCCAGCAGAGACCCGGTAATGGCCTCGGTTTCCAGGCTTTTAATGGAGCCCCGGATGAATTCGGCGGAATCGAAGGCGGTCGAAAGCGCTATGTCGGAAGGCACCTGTTTCTGCAATTCCTTAAGCTTGGCCTGTATTTTGTTGCTGACCGCCACGGTATTGGAACCGGACTGTTTTTGAACGACCATGGCCACTGAGCGCTGCCCGTTGAGCTTGGTTTCCGAGTCCAGTTCATTGAAGCTGTCCTCAACCTTGGCTATGTCCCGCAGATAGACCGGGGTTCCGCCCTTGTTGCCGATCACCGTGGCCGATATCTGTTCCACAGTCTTGAATTCGCCCGGGATCCTGATCAGAAAATCCAGCTGGCCGCTCTTGAGGTGGCCGCCGGGAAGATTGAGATTGGAGGCCATCAGCGCCATCCCCACCTGGTCAAAGGAAAGCCCCAGAGCCTCCATCCGGGTGCGGTCTATGTTGACGTGGATCTGCCGGTCCTGCCCCCCCTGCACCGTCACCGAGGCCACCCCGGGAATGCGGGCCAGACGGTCCTTGAGGTTATCGTCGGCGTATTGCCGCAGCTCGGAAACTCCCCGGGGGCTGGAGACGCCTATCACCATCACCGGCATCAGCGACGGATCGAACTTGACGATGATCGGGTTTTGGACCTCGGCCGGCAGATACGACTTTACCAGGTCGATCTTTTCCCGGACGTCAATGGCGGCGGCGTCGATGTCGGTGCCCCAGTCAAACTCCACGATGACCATCGAGGAGCCTTCCTTGGATGTGGACCGCACGTTCTTGACGTCCCGCACCATGCTGACCGCGCTCTCGATGCGGCGGCTGACCATGGCCTCCACCTCGGCCGGGCCTACCCCGGGGTAATCGGTCATCACCGCCACGATGGGAAATGACATATCGGGCAGCAGGTCTATGTTCAAGTTTACCATGGCCACCAGCCCGATGATGGTGATGCCGATGAAGATCATGAAGACTGTGACCGGCCGCTTGATCCCAAATTCGGATAGAATCATGGTTATTTGCCTCCTACTATCTCCACCGCCGAACCCTGGGCGACGGAATGCTGGCCGGCCACTATCAGTTTGTCGCCGAAGGACAGGCCCGACCTGATGGCGCTGGTCTCGCCCATGTCCAGATCGACCGCTATCTGGCGGACCACGGCCTGCCCGTTCTCCGCCACAAACACCTGGGCCCCGGCATCGCGTTCAATGATGGCAGTGCTGGGAATGACTATGCCCTTCAAATGACGCTTGATGTTGATGCTGGCCCGGGCATACATCCCGGGGCGGATCTTGAGCCCGGCATTGTTAATGGCGATCTCGGCCTTGGTGGTACGGCTCAGGTTGTCCACTGTGGGCGACAGCCGGGATATCCGGCCGATGAAGGTCTGGTCCGGCCAGGCATCTATGGAGACCCGGGCCGTAGCCCCCCGGTTGACCCTTGATATCTCGGCCTCGGGCACCTGGACCACCAGTTTTACCTGGTGATAGTCGGCTATCTGGAATAGCGGCATGCCCGGTGCCACATGGGCGCCGGTGTCAAAATACCTCTTGGTCAGCCAGCCCGAAATGGGGGCATCCAAAACTGCTTCCTTGAATTCTACCCCGATCTCGTCCCGGTCGATGCTTACCACGTTCTGGCCCTTTTCCACCCAGTCCCCTTCCTCCAGCAGATATTTGATGATCTTGCCGGGGACCTTGGCCGGGACTTCGGTCTGGTTCTCGGCCATCATGGTGCCAGAGAGATTGAGGGTTTCATCGTAGTCGGAAGGCGCGATGGTCAGCACCTCAACCGGGAATTTTGTGGCCGACTCCTTGGCGCCTTTTTTGCTTAAGGCCACTTTTACCAGCCGGAAGCCGATCAATGCAACTATGGCGGCCAGAATTACGATCAGGATGTTCTTGCCCTTCATGAATGAACCTTGCTCCTTGTACAGTATATTCTTTGTTATGTGTTATTAACCAGATCGCTTAACAGGGGCCATTTTATCAGGAATCCATGAAACCAGAAATACTAACTTCACCATTCCCAATTCACCAAGTTTGTCATAGTGTCCTAATGCCCATGGAAAAGTTGCCCGGGAAGCCTTTACCTAAGCGCCGCCCCCACCGCTTTCTCCAGCCTGGCCAGGGAAACCAGATAATCATGCACCGCCTGGATCCGGTTGGTCTGGGCCTGGGTCAGGGCCAGCTGGGCGTCCAGCACGTCAAGGTTGGTGGCCTGGCCGCTCTCGTAGCGGGCCTTGGCGATCTTCAGGGCCTCTTCGGCCTGGCCCACCGAAAGCTGCTGGGAGAATATTGTCTTTTCGCTGGCCTTCAGCGTCAGGTATCCGGCCGAGACCTCCAGCCGGATCCAGTCTTCAACCTGCTGTTTTACCAAGCTCAGCTGCCGGGAATTAGCCCGGGCTTCCTTGATCTTTCCCAATCCGGAACCGCCGTCGAACAGGGACCAGCTGGCGGAGATCCCCAGGTCCCAGTTCTTGTTCCACTCGTCACTGCTGGAGAACCCTGAACCCTTGCTGTAGGAATAATCGGAGAACAGGGCCACGGTGGGCTGATAGCTGGAGTATGATATTAATTTAGCCTTCTCTACCATTTTTTGCCGCAGTACTAGAGACCTGAATTCCGGCCGTAAGTCAAGGGCTTTGGCCGTTAATGAGGCACTGTCGATCTCCACCGTAAAATATTCCATGGAGTCGGATAATGTCACCGGGGCTTCCAGTTTGCGGTTCAAGGCCATATTAAAGGCCTGACGTGACAGATCCACCGCGTTCTGCATCCGGATCAGCTGGGGCTGGAGATTGGAAAGCTGTACCTCGGCCCTCAGCAGGTCATAGCGGGAAACCATGCCGTTCTGGTAAAGAGCCCTGACCCGCTCCACATGTTTTTCTATGGAGGAGACAGCTTCCTTTGTTACAGCCAGGGCGCTTTGGGCCAGCAGCAGATCGTAGTAGGCCTGTTTGGCGGTGAAAATCACAGCAGCTTTGGCGCTGTCGTAAGACTCGGCGGCCGCTTTCAGGTTAAGCCGGGTGATCTGAAAACCCTGCCAGATCCTGCCCCCGGTATAGATCGGCCAGCTGGCAGTGAGTTTGCCGGAATAAGTGTTTCCGATCTTGTCGGAAGTGATAGAAGCGCTGGACATCGGCACTACGTCGCCGGTGGGGACGTGGGTGCCGTCCAGCACCGGGAGATAATAGGTCTGCCCCATTTTCATGTCGATCAGGCTGTTGAGGCGCACCAGGCTGCCCGAGGCCGAGATCTGGGGAACCAGATTGCCTCGCACCGACTCCATCTGTCCCTGGGCGGCGGTGATCTTTTCCCGTGAGACCTGAATGGAAGGATTGTTCTTCAGTGCAATATCCACCGCCTGCTGTAGCGAATATTCCTCGGCCATGGCAGCCGTTAAGGATAATACCATCACCATTACAAGGAAAAACGTTTTTTTCATTTTAAGCCCTTTGTCTTTGTTTCCAATATTTTTTTGTTATTATCTATTGTGACTTTATCCCGTTGAAGAAAATCCCGGTTATGAACTTGACTTCTTCTGGGTCGTTGATCTTTTTCTTGTTCAGTAGCGATCCCATGGCCGAGCCGTGGGTCAGATTGAACAGGGCCGCAGAGGTGCGGACCGGGTCCTTTGCGGAAAATACTCCCTCTTTGATGCCCTGTTTGATCATGCTGGCCACTATGGTGGTCAGGTTCCTGAAATGGACCATCATGTTCTCGGCCGTCGGTAATGAATTCATCCCCGGGCGTTCTTTGCTTAACAGCTGCAGGAAATCGACGTTCTGTTCAAAGATCAAAAGCATGGTCTTGATAACCTTCTCCACTTTGGCTGGGGCTGGAAGGTCCTCCTGAGATACCTGTTCCAGGCTCTTTTCAAAATTTATGATCTCTTCTTCCAGCATGGTGGCAAAAAGGTCGTCCTTGTTCTGGAAATAGCCGTAAAGAGTGCCTTTGGCAAACTCGGCCTTCTCGGCGATCTCATCCAGGGTGGCTGCGTGCAAGCCTTTCTGGGCGAAGACCTGGCGGGCGGCCTTTAGTATCTCCTGGCGTTTAACCAGCCGTTCCCGTTCCTTGCGCGGTATGCTTTCCATAGTAACCTGTATTTTTGTTGGATTTGATGAATAATTCCTTTGCCATAACCGGCCAGGGGAATTAAGGCTAAAACACGCTGATACCTAAATATTTTTTGGGATCCTTTTTTATATCCTTGATAAGCTTGTTCAGTTCTTCCGACGATTCCTTAAGGTTTTTATACAGATCTTCATCCTTTGACAGCTTGCCAAGGTTACCCTCGCCTTTTTCCATCCGGTTCAGAATGAGGTTCAACCGCCGGGAGGTGGAGTCCAGGGTATTGAATAGCTCCGGTTCCCTGATCATCCGGCCCAAAGTTCCCTGGCCCCGCTTCAGGCTGTCGGAGATGGTGTTGATGTTGGACATGGTCTGATTGAGGTTGTTGTACAGGGAAGGGTCGTTCATCAGTTTGCCCACAGTCCCCTTGTTATTCTTTACCAGTATTATCAAGTGGTTCAGGCTTACCAAAGCAGAATCCAAATTTGTGTAAAGCCTTGGATCATCTATCATCTTGCCCAGGGTGCCGGTGCCCTTTTCTATCTTCTTCATGATCACATTGAGCGAGATGGCCGTGGAATTAAGGGTATCCGAGATCTCGGCCACTTTGCCCATTATCTCCTCGGGGGCCATCACCGCTATGGTAGACAGTTCCCCTCCGTTTTCCATCATCGGACGGTCCATCGAAGCCGGCACTATCTCCACCAATTTGTCGCCCAGCAGCCCCATGCTGCTGATCCTGGCCATGGAACCCTGCCGGATCCTGGGCTGGGCCTGCTTTTCAATCCTTAAGCGGGCCTCCACCTTTTGGCGACCGCCTATCTCCACCAGGGCAATGCTTTTGACCACTCCCACTTGGAACCCGGAGACCCTCACCGGGGCGCCTTCCTGCAGACCGCTGACGTCGTCGAACCTGGCGTTCAGATAATAACGCTGTTTCAACAGCCCTTGGCGTTCTCCCACCGAAAGCACGGCCACCAGGGCCACCGCCAGGCCCACGGTTATCAGCAGGCCGACCTTGAATTCGTGGGACAGTTTATTGATTGGCATTTTCGATCGTTCCCCCTTTAATGAAGTCCTGGACGAATTTTAGTTTGGAACCCTTTAGTTCGTTGGAGGTGCCGGAGAAAAGTATCCCGCCGTCCTTGATCACCTCAAAGCGGTCGGCCACTTTAAAGGCGTTGGCTATTTCGTGGGTCACCACAATGGAGCCCACCTTGTGTTCATCTTTCAGCTTATTGATCAGCTCATTGATCTTGCGGGAGGTCAGCGGATCCAGACCGGTGGTGGGTTCGTCGTAGAACATATAGCGGGGATCAAGCACAATAGCCCGGGCCAGGGCCACCCTCTTCTTCATGCCTCCGGAAAGTTCCGAGGGCATGGTCTGTTCGGTTCCGGATAGTTCCACAAAACTGAGGGCTTGGGCCACTTTTTCGGAGATCTCACCTTCAGATAGCTTCAAATGTTCCCGTAAGGGGTAGGCCACATTCTCCTTGACGTTCATGGAATCAAACAACGCCGCCCCCTGGAATAGCATCCCTATCTTTTTCCTCAGGGGCAGCATCTGCTCCTCGGTGTAACCGGTGGTATCCTCGCCGTCAATGATTATCCGTCCGTGTTCCTGTTTAAGCAGCCGGAGGATTATCTTCAGGGTCACGCTCTTGCCGCATCCGGAGCGGCCCAGTATCACCAGGGTTTCGCCCTGGTCTATCCTGAGGTTGACCCCTTTTAAGACCGGCTTGCCTTCAAAGGATTTATGGATGTCGTAAAGTTCGATCATTTATTTCATTCTGTTCAGTATTCAGTATTCTCTATCCAGTATTCCCCAGTGGACATTGGATAGTGGCTACCGGATAGTGGTTAGTCATGTCAGGTTTACATTCCCATTAGGAACAGCACCTTGGTGATGAAGGCATCCAGCAAAAAGACCAGCACCGAGGAGACCACCACCGTACGGGTAACCGCGTCGCCCACCCCCTTGGTGCCGCCCCGGGCATTAAGACCGAAGTAGCAGGCCACGATGGCAACCATCCCCCCGAACACTATGGGTTTTACAAAACCGCTGATCAGATCGTTAAAGACCAGGGAATTGACCACCGAGGTCCGGTAAAAGTTGGCCGTCAGCCCCAGGTTCATCACACTGACCAGCATCCCGCCCAGTATCCCGATCAGGTCGCCCACCACCACCAGGATGGGCAGCATGATCACCGCCGCAAAGAACCTGGTCAACACCAGCTTCCGGATGGGATCTGTGGCTAGGGCCCGCATAGCGTCTATCTGCTCCGAGACCTGCATCGAGCCCAGTTCGGCGGTGATGCCCGCCCCCACCCGTCCGGCGAAGACCAGGGAGATCAGCACCGGGCCCAGTTCCCGCACCAGCGAGACCGAGACGATACCGCCCACATAGAGCTTGGCCCCGAAACGCATTAGGGCATAGCCGATCTGAAAGGCCAGCACGAAGCCGGTGAAGAACGAGGTCAGCACCACTATCGGCAAGGAATCCACCCCCACCCGGTCCATCTGCTCCCAGATCAGTTTGGGGTAATAGGGCGGCCGGACCAGCCTTTTGGCCACTTCCCAGTGAAAGGCAAAAAAGCGGTATAGAGCTTCCACGGTGAAAGCGGCGGTGTTTATGATATAATCTTTCATTTTGCCCGTTTGGTTCATAATATGACTGACTGGTCGGTCATTATACTATTAATTTGCTATTTTGTCAAGTATGTTCGCTAAATTTAAAAAGCCGCCTTTAACAGGCGGCTTTTTAAGACCTTCCAAATATTATTCCATGTACAAACTGACCGCGCCCACAAATGACTGCTGCCATTTATTGGTAGGCAGATCCAGGGTGTTGACCACCGCACCGTCTATCAAGAACCTCTTATACAAATAACCCACTCCCCCGGTCCAGACATAGTCCTCCTTGGCGGCTTTGAATATCCGGCTGTAACCCAAACGTCCGGAAACTGCGCCATAGCCTGGTATCACATACTTGTATTCCCCTGCCAGGGAGTAGCGGAACTGGGGGGTTCCGCTGCCCAAATATTTTTCCAGGGAACCGGATATTTTCGGCAGTTTGTCGGTGACGATGGCCCCGCCCAGCCACAGCTTGGGCTTAAGTTTGTCATCTTCAACGTTCTTCCAGTATACTTTTCCCAGTATGTTCTGCCCGGCCGCTCCGATCTTCAAATTGCGGTAATTCCCGTAAAAACCCAGGTCTATCCCGTAGCCGATGCTGTTCTCCTCAAAGGTTTGGGCCTTGGTCCATAAACTATCACGCTTGGTCTGGGTGATCTCCAGCATCCGGCCCCACAGAACCTTGGCCGTCAAGCCCATGGCGGTGTTGGGATTCAAATCGTCCCTTTGGCCCAAAACCAGGGCAAACTCATCTACTCCGTAACGCAGGTAATTGCTGACTGAATCCGTTCCGTTATACGCCACCGATTCCCCGGCGTGCCGGACCAATGAGCGCCAAGACAAGCCCATTCCCTTGGTAGCCATGGCCAGATAATTGAGCCGTTTGTGCCCTGAGGTCAGCGGGTCGGATAAAAGACCGGATGAGTGGGTGTAGTTAAGGGTGAACATCGGCCAAAGCAGGGAAGAAAGCTGGGCCGGGTTCCAGTGTATCACCGACGGATCGTTGTCTATACCCGCTACGCAGCCGGAAAGCGACAGGGCCCTGGCCCCCACCATCGGTCCCTGGTAGCTTTGCCAGTCGATGACCGAAGCGTTGAGTGCCGCTGTGCTAAGCTTCAGCAAGGCCAGGATGAGCATTGATTTTCTATTCATCATTTTTCCTTTATACTTTTAATATTCAGCCGCAAAACGCACAAAGCTTGCCCTGAGTGCTATACTGAGCGATGCACTGAGCTAGGCCGAAGTGTTTATCGCAGTGCCAATCGAATGAAACACAAAATGGAGGAGTTTGTGATTTATGTGCTTTCTGTGGTTAATTTCAGCAAGCAACTACGTTCAGTATTTGAATTTCATCCTTAGACCCAGGTTGAACTTCCCCTTATCATCCTTTTTGGCCACGATGGCGCTGCGGGCGCCGAACAGGTATTCGGCGGTGAACTCGGTCGACAGGTTGGCGGAAAGCCCCTGGGAATAGCTGACGAATACGTTGCGGGTGACATATTTTCCCAAAGTGACCTGAGCACCCTTGTCCTCACCACTCATGAAGGTTTTCATCCGCACCACGTCTACCAGCCCTGTGTTCTTCTGGATGATTCCGGAAAGCATATTGCTCAAATACTGGGTGCCCCGGGTTACGGCCTGATCATAGATGTCTATTTTGCCGCCTTCCTCGCCCAGATTGGTTATTCCGGCTGAGACCAGTGTCAGGATATCCTTTTCGGACATGGTGGGCTCGGAAGTAAAACTGAGCTTTGGCTGCAGAGCCGTACCCTGTATCTTCAGATATATGTCCACTTTGCTGGTGCCCCCTTCCGGGGTCGGTTTGTCCATGGTCGTCTGGGCCGACAGATTGAGCTCGGGATTGATGATGGCCGAGTTGGTAAAGGTTAACTCCCCGCCGGAGGTGATGTCGAACTGGCGGTCGGTAAAGCGGTACGTGCCCCGGATTGTCTCCAGCCTCCCCGACAGGAAAAGAAGATTCTGCTGCATCCGCACATTCAGATTGTCTATCTTCAACTCGATGTCGGCATCGGCATTGCGCAGCCAAATTCCCTGGGGACCGGTGATAGCCAGGTCCAGGTCCATGGGCTTGGGTTCTTTATCGGGCGGGGGCGGCTCCTCTACCGGGGCAAAGGGCATGGTGATCAGCGCGGTGTTGACCATGACATCGCCTGATATCTTGGGATGGTTGACCGTTCCGTTGATCTCTATCCGGGCGTCCACATTGGCTTCTATGAACGGAATGTTACGGATGGGTGCCTCCCGGGTGGTGATCAGGAAATACATCTTGCTGGGGATGAACCTTTCCAACAGGATCTCGCCCCGCTTAATCTCCACCCTGCCCTGATTTTCGGTGGTGGCGGAAATATTGTCTATCACCAGGCTGTCGGCATTGAAATGAGCCCGGGCTGTCACGTCCCGCAGATACATGCCGAAAGGCCTCAGCACCATCTTGGCCCTGTCAATGGTAAGGCCGCCGTTGAGCAGCGGTTTAAAGGGCGTCCCGGAAAGGCCGACCGAAAGGTCTATCCGGCCTTCGTAAACGCTTAAAAAATCAGCCATGGGGAAAAAGGCCCAGGTGCCGATGTCCCTTAAGCTGACCTGGCCTTCCATCGGTTGATCCAGCAGTTTTCCCATCTCCGGGCCCACCGCCAGATTTACCGGGACCCTGGCAGATATTTCAGAGATACTGCCGTAACGGGTTATGGCCAGGCGGTTCAACCGGACAATTTGATCGGCATAAGCCACATCCAAGGAAAGATTGTCAGCGGTGAACTGCTCAAACCGGAGATTTCCCACGTTCAGTTTTAAAGAGTAACGGGGCGAGGCCAGGCTGCCGGAACCGTCGAGCTCAAAATCCAGAAGACCGTGGACGGTCTTGTCCATCTGCATCAGTTCCAGGATCCTCCGGCTGTCTATGTCCTGCCCCTTGACGCTTACCTGAAAATCCTTGTTATTCTTGTAATTCCCCGAGAAAAGCAGGCTGCCCCGGCCCACTATCAGTTTGCCAGGTTTAAGATCAATAAATCCTGACTTGATATCCAGCACCAGGGGCTGGCTGTTGGCGATGATCTGGTAACCGGAATTGAAGAAAAGTTTGCTGACCACCAATGACATGTTCTTCCCGGCCAGTTCCAGCCGCCCGGTCAAAAGCCCTTCGGTCAGGCTGTCCTTGACGATGTGAACTGAAAATCCACCCCAGTCCAGGCCCCGTAATTCAGCCAGCATCTCGATCTTCTCGATGCTTTGCTTGCCCACCTCGATCCCGGTCAGGGTAAATTTCCCGTCCCCCAAAGGGCTTTTAACGATGGACTTTACCGACATATTTCCGTCGAAGTACAGACAGCTGATCCCGGCCAGCCCGGCTTCCTTCAAGCGGAATGACCCGATGATGTCCGGGTCTTTGGTGGCCCCGGATACCAGTCCGTTGAAACGCAGGCGGCCGGACAGATCCTTGAGCCCGAACAAAGGTCCGAATTGGGACAGATCGATCTCGTCGGTCTCCAGTTCCAGACTGAGAGCTTCCTTGTAAATATCGCCTTTTATCTCCAGCTGGGCCTGTCCGCTTCGCAGCCGGATCTGGTCAATGGCAATGTCGGTTCCCTCCGCCCTTACAAAACAACGGAGATCGTCCACCGGAATGTCATTCACCGAGCTGCGGTTCAAGACCAGATCGGCCCGGACCTTGATTTTTTGGATTTCCAGCCCCTGCCCCTGGAGTTTAAAACTGCCGTTGATGTTTGTTTTCAAGGTTTTACCGGCTTCCGGCAGCATTGTTCCCAGATCAATCCGGCTCAAAGAAAGCTGCAGTCCGTAGTCCCTGGCGCTCAGATCCAGCTGGCCGTCGCCTTTGACCGTTCCCGGTCCGGAGGCCAGTTCAATGCCGTTCAATGACAGTATCTGATCTTTGAGACTCAGCCTGGTGTCCAGGTGGTCCAAACGCACGCCGCCCAAACAGCAGGCATCAGAACGAAGTTCCAGTTTTGCTGATGGATTCTCCAGGTCCCCCTTACCGCTGGCAATGACTGTTATCCGGCCCTTAAAAGCAACGTTCTGCAGCCGGGCTAATTGGGCCGCATCTGCCAGGTTCAGGTCAAGCCTGGCCTGGGACAGGTCATATTTCTTGCTTTTTCCGTCCAGCCATAAACTAAGCTCCAGGCGGCTGGATCCCAAGTCAAGCCCAAAACCTTCCAGTTTGACCGTATCCCCTTTGACGGCCAGCAGGCCTTTTCCCTTGTTCAGGGCAAACCTGCGGTCTGGGATGTAAGCGCTGAAATCCTTTAAGTCAAGAGATAATTTGGGACCGCCCATCTTTAAGACAGCCGTCAGATTTACTTTTTTCACCAATTGTGAATCCGAACCGGGGCTGATCATTACCTTTAGGTTGCCGATCTCGATATTGGATATTTCCAAAGGCGGGAAATTGGTCTTTCCCTTGGGTTTGGTGGTATCTGGCTTGAAAAGGCCGGAAAAATTCCAGCTGCCGTCAGGATGACGGACCAGCCTGGCCCGGGCGTCGTATACTCCCACCTGTTTGATGGTGATCTTCCTTTTGGTAAGGGAAACCCAGGGATGAATTACCACTTTGATCCTTGGAACTTCCAGCATCATTCCGTTCTTCAGCGAGTCGTCCGAGGCCAGCTTCAATCCGTGGAGCACTATGTTCATCGGCAGTTGAACGCTGGCGCTGTCTATGGTGAACTCCCTTCCCAGGACATCGGACAGGGTCAGATCTGTCTTGGCTTTAAGCTTGCCCTTAAAGGTACGGCTGTTAAAATACACTGACAAGCCGGCCAGGGAAAGCAGCAACACGGCGGCAACCGAAATGATTATTATGTTTCTGGTTTTATGCGGCATCAGAAGGCGTGCCCCAGGTTGATGTATATCAGACCGCCGTAAATTTCCATCCGTCCCTCGGTCTTGATGGCGTAGTCCAGCCGGACCGGGCCGATCGGAGTGTAGAATCTTAAGCCCAGTCCCGTGCCCCCATGGTAGTGTTTCCATTTTACCGATTCGAAATCAGCCCAGACGTTTCCGGCGTCCACAAAAAGACAGGCTCCTAACATCTTATATACCGGAACCCTAAGTTCCAGGTTGCCGTTGACCAGCATGTTGACGGTGCTGAATGTGTCGGCTGATATTTCGTCCTGAGCATAGCCCCTCAGGTTCATGGCCCCGCCCAGTTTCAGTCTTTCCTGGATGGGCACCGGGCCCGCCCGGTTGAAGGTGTAGATCCCCGAGGCCTTGGCGTGCCAGGCCAGGATAAAATTGCGGCCCAAATTGTGAAAAAAAGCCGTCTCCCCGGTGCTCTTGCGGTAATCGTTGGAACCTCCCAGCACCGAACCGGCCTGGTCCAGCCTGGCGCTGATATTATATCCCCGGGTGGGATTGAAAATATCGTCCCGGTTATCGGCCGTGGTGCTAACGAATACATCGCTGGTGGTATTGTTGGTCTCTTCCAGAAATTCGTATTTGTAGCCCAAATAGACCTGTATTATCCGGGTGATGGATTTACCTACTTTGGCTTCACCACCCAAACGGCTTAAGGGAGACCAGTAGGATGCGTCATCACGCTGTCTTTTGTAATAAATGCTCCCGCTGGCTTTCAAGGGCAGCGACAAGAAATAGGGTTCCAGGTAATCCAGATAATAATCATTGGTATAGGGATGCAGGCCGTCGGTCTTTCCCAGCCCGTATCCGATATCGGTCTTCAATGTTATCTTCTGCAGGTTGCCGAAGATATTGTTGCTTCCCCATTCCAGCCCCAGCTGTATCCGGTCCGGCTGCTGGTATCCGAAATTGAAACCATACCAGTTGTTTTTATCCTCTTTGACAAAGAGCAGCAGGTTGACGGTGTCGGATTTTTCCGCCAGCCCCTCCATCTCAAACCGGACCTCGTTAAAAAGCCCCAGGGAATAAACCCTCTGCTGGTTTTGATAGACACGGGAAGGCAGCAGCAGGTCGCCGGAGGAAAGATTCATTTCCCGCTTGATGACTTTTTGGGACACTCCTTTGTTGCCGGCTATCCGGATCAGCCCGATGTAGACTGGACTTCCCTCATTTATCCGGTAGACGATGTTGGAAACATGGCTGTCCTCTGTTTTGATGATGGTGTCCTTGACCGAGGCATAAAGGTACCCTTTTTCGGCGTATAATGCTACGATCCCGGAAGAGGTCTGCTTGACTGCCGCCAGGTTCAGGGCGTCTCCGGTCTTGACCTTTAACAGCGACAGCAGCACGGTATCGGAGTAAAGAACATTGCCCTGGAACTGGATCTGACCGATGGCCGAAAGCTGTCCTTCGCTGATGGCCAGATTATAATCAATTTCCTGGGTCTCCAGGTTCACCTTCTGTTCCCGGTTCTGGAACTTGGCTTCCAGAAAACCTTTCTTCTGGTACATATAAACTATTTTGCGCAGATCCTGCTGAAAGGTAAAATCGTCGAATCGCTGACCCCGCTGGCTGGTCATCTTGCCAATCAGCTGACCCTGGGTGAATACGGTGTTGCCGGTGAAAGTGACCTTGCCCAGCTTAAGCCGCGGGCCGGTCTCCTCCACCGGCTCCTTGAGCTCGGTCTGGACCTTTTTGGCGCAGCCCCATAGAGCCAGAAATCCGGCTAAAAACAATATGTTGAGTTTTTTAAAGTGCAATTCTTGGAAATAATAAATTGAACGTCATAATTTATCAATACTCTTGATGAACAATGAAAAATACTTTTGAAATCAGTCCAGGGAAATCATGTTAATCCTGTCTGTTTCGGGAAAGCCAGGTTTCTCAAATCAAAAGCCTTCCGTTCTTCATCAGTTGCTTCCCGTCCAGCCAGACATCGGGATTTTTCACGATACCGTCCTGGTGGCTGGGCACTTTGATTTTACCGCCGAATCCAGAATTGTCGCCGAAGGCGATGTGGATGGTTCCCAGGACCTTTTCGTCCTCCAGTACATTTCCGGTTATTTTGGCCTTGGGATTAATGCCGATGCCAAACTCAGCCACGTTCAGTCCGTTCCGGCCGTGGGCCGAAATGGTGTCCCACAACTCCTCCGCCTGCCGGCCTTTTTCCGCTCCCTCTGCAAAACCATTGACAATGGCTATTTTGATTGGTTTTTTAATTGGCCAGAGATCCGCTATGGAACCGTCAATGACCAAAAGGCCGTTGGCGCTGCCTTCCACCGGAGCAATGTAGACCTCGCCCGCCGGCAGGTTGGTGAACCCGCCCTTGAAATGAATGATGCCGTGATCGGGAAGGGCCAGGCGGTCTTTGATGGAAAAACTTAGGTCGGTGCCTGCTTTGGCTGTGATCCGGACCTGGCTGGCCCGGCTGACGATCCGGGAGAGCTTTTCCCCGACCCTTTTAATGGCCTGGTGATCGGCACAAAGGGTCCTGACGATCATATCCCTGGTCGCCCCGGGCATGCTGGCTATCCGGGCCCCTTTGGCTGAAGCCCGGCGCCGGGCCTGGGTGTGGGATAATGATTTTGATGTCAGCATGAAGATCACATCCGAACTCAGCATCATTTGAGCAATTGCCGGCGGCGGCTCCTGGCCGTTGTTTTGCCTTGGTGGCATGCAGGCCAAAACGGCCTCTCGGGCATAACCCTGGGCTTGCTTATAGAAAAGACCGGCCGTCTCTATCATCTGGTCGTCGGTGATGATCAGCACGGTTTCCTGAGGTTTGACACCCAGACAATCGGTCAGGGCTATTTTAATGGATCTTTCGAGGTTGTTCATTACATCCCGTTTAGAATTTTTGTTATAGATAGTATTTGGTTTCTCATATAGCCACTGTCTTATCTGTCCGCCGAAGGATTATCGAAGGTGGAAGGACGCGGCTAATGCAAGTCAATTTGATTTCGCTCACATCGGCACATGCACCCTTCTGATCTTGGCTCCCAGTTTCTTCAGTTTCCTCTCCCAATTCTCGTAACCCCGGTCCAGATGGTATATCCGGTTGATCTCGGTCCGGCCCTCGGCCGCCAGGGCCGCTATCACCAATGCCGCCGAGGCCCGCAGGTCTGAGCCCATCACCGGGGCCGCTGTCAGCCGGGGCACGCCTTTGACTATGGCGGTGTTGCCCTCTATCTTGATGTCGGCTCCCAGCCTGTGCAATTCCGGGACATGCATGAAGCGGTTCTCGAAGATGGTCTCAGTGACGGTCGAAAGGCCGGAACAAACCGTGGTCAGGGCCATCACCTGGGGCTGCATGTCGGTGGGGAAGCCGGGATAGGGAGCCACCAGTATCTCCATCGGTTTCAGACGGCGCCTGGCCTCCACCGTCACCATTTCGTCGCCCTGGGCTATCTTGACCCCGGCCTTTCTCAAGGTCTCGATCACCTCAGTCAGGTGGTCGGGACGGCAATCCTCGATTGTCACACACCCTCCGGTAATGGCGGCGGCGGCCATCAGCGAGCCGGCCTCTATCCGGTCGGGTATCATTTTGAACTGGCAGGGATGAAGTTCATCCACCCCTTCGATGGTGATCACCGGTGTGCCTGCGCCGGTGATCACTGCCCCCATGCTGTTGAGCATCTCGGCGGTGGATACTACCTCCGGCTCGCAAGCCGCCGACTCGATCACAGTGCGGCCCTGGGCCAGCACGGCGGCCATCATCACATTGATGGTGGCTCCCACCGAGACCCCGTGGCTCCCGGCCAGCTGGAACCTGGCACCCTTGAGCTTTGGCGACTGGGCCTGAACGTAGCCGTGTACAATATCGATCTTGGCACCCAGGGACTCCATCCCCTTCAGGTGGAGGTCCATCGGCCGGGACCCTATGGCGCAGCCACCGGGCAGCGAGACCCGGGCCTTGCCGAATCTGGCCAGCAGTGGTCCCAGCACATAGTAGGAAGCCCTCATCTGCTTTACGATCTCGTACTCGGCCTCGCATTTCAGCTTTTGGGGAACATCTATCTCCATGGCGCCGCCCGAGAATTCCACCTTAGCCCCCAGCCGCAGCAGCAGCCTCCGCATGGTCCGGACATCCATCACGTTGGGCACGTTGGTCAGCACCGTTTTTCCGCAGGCCAACAGCGCGGCCGCCAAAGCCGGCAGGGTGGCGTTCTTGGCCCCGGAAACTTTGACGGTTCCCTTGAGCTCACGTCCGCCGTCTATTACAAACTTGTCCATCTTTTTCCTTACACACGATTGAGGAGTTAAGCAAGAAGTCCGTCAATATTGGAGATGTCCTGATATACTGTCCGACGATGTTTGAGATGTCAAATAACTTGCCCCGCACTGATTGATCGTTCATACGTTCAATCATCATCGCAGCACCCTGCCGGGCATTTCCAACGTTGAATTGCTGTCAGGCCGGACATCTCAAACTGGCCTGCGTGCTTCGCCCTATTTTTTGTTCCCGGTCAGCGGTTCTGCCTCGTCGATCAGCATGATCGGAATATCGTCCTTGATATTGTAGCCCAGCTTGCAGCTCCAGCATAAAAGTTTTTGTTCCTTGGGCCGGTATTCCAGCTCGCCCTTGCATTTGGGGCAGGCCAGTATTTCCAGTAATTTGGGATCCAGCATTTGACCTCCGTTTTTTTAGCGTTTAATCTAAAATTATACTAATAAGACAGTTACAAGTCAATATCATTCATCATTTGATCCGCTTCCGTGGTATATACCGCAATAAAGAGATGCCTGCAAATTTCTGTTCCTCCATCAAACGGTATTTTTTTGCCAGCTGGCCCTTGATCAATTCCACCGAATCCGGATTCTGGACATGAGTAACTATCAACCAAAGCCCGGCCTTGGACCTTTTGAGGGCTTTAATGTCGTCCACCCCCTCCACTTCCGTTACTTTGGATGAATCTGGGGCATAATAGTAGGACAGGGCCAGCGACATGTCGTCGTAATCGTTCTCCTGGTAGATCAGCACCATGTCCTTGGGCGCTTGCCTGGACTTGATATAATTGACGGTCCCCCGCCATTCCTCTATCTTCGGTTTCCGGTAATACTCCAGCAGGGGCTGGACCGAAGAGGCTGCTATCAGCAGGACCATTATTATCCTGGCCGTCCGGTGCTCCAGCTTGGCAATGCCCTCGGCCGCCAGCAGATACAGGGGAATGGAGGCGAAGATCAGGTATTTTATCTGGTAGACCGAGAAGGCCAGCGAAGAAAAGGCAAAGGCCGCCAGGATCGGGAGCCACCACCAGGCCAGATAGATCTTGGCCCGGAACCTGTGCTCCCCCTCGTATGTCAGCATAGAGACGGCGCCCAGCAAAACCGTCAAACCCAGCGATACCAGGCTCCACCGGCTTTGTCCCAGAAAATATTTCAACGTATTCCAGATGTCCCAATAGTCCGGGCGCCGGATCCAGAAATTCCGGCTGACCTCACCCGCCGCCCGCAGGAATACCGGCAGGACCGGCAGAAACAGCAGGGCTATGGCCGAACCCATGGCCAGCCACCATAAAAGCTCTTTTCCAGGATGTTTCTTTTCTTCAATCAGGTGAAATATCCAGATCAGGCTCTGGGACAAGGGGATCAAAAAGCCGTAGGGATGGGTATAAAGACACATCGCGGTGAAGGCCACATAAGCTGTTCCGGTTATCCATTTATGTTCATCCAGCCACAACAGCAACAGGTCGTAAGAAAGCAGCGACAGGAGGACCAGCAGGGAATAGCCCCGGGCCTCCTGGGAATATTCCACGTGAAAGGGCGAGGCCGCCAGGATCAGAGCCGCCACCAGGGCGGTGCGGCGGCCGGATATTCTGACGGTCAGGTTGTAAAGGGCCGCCACCGAGGCTATGCCAAAGACTGCCGACAGCGAGCGGGCGGCCGTCTCGGAGGTTCCGAACAATAACATCCAGAAGTGCAGCAGGATCTGATACAACGGCGGGTAGATCTGGCCTTTGACCAGCATCACCGCGGTTTTCAGATCGACTGCCGCCAGGGCTACGCTCCAGGCCTCATCATACCAAAGGCTTTTGCTGCCGATCCCCAGGAAACGCAGCCAGGCGGCCAGGCCCAGCGCCAGCCAGAACATCACCTTCTGGCCGCGTTCTTTCCAGATATTATTGAGAATAACGGCCATTAATATCTATCTGCTCCCGCACAGAACATCGGTAAAGATTTTGACTATCAGCTTGACCGATCCGGCCACTTCCCGGGTTATGGGCTGGTCCAGCTTGATATGCCCGGCCTGGATCCCCAGGGCTATCACCTTGGCCGTTCCCATCTGCTCCAGATAACCAGCCAGGAACGAAAGCGGCAGGGTATGGGTGGAATGCATCATGGTATGCATCTGCTTGGTGTCCAAAAAGGCCACCGCTCCCGGTTCCAGGTTCATGTCGGCCGCGTCCACCATCACCACCAGATCCGGCTGAAGCTTGCGAATGGCCCCGGTGAAATTCTCCGGAGTGGTGCTGGTTTCCATTATTTCAATTCTGCATTTTACATTCTGCATTTTGCATTTCTTGAGCTCCCGGGCCAGCAGCGCTCCGGCCGCATCGTCCCCCATCATCTCGTTGCCGATGCCCAGCACCGCTATGTTCCTGGCCCCGGCCAAATGTTCGGTGAGTTTTAACTGCCATTCTTCCATAATCAGAATCCTTTATCGTTTTCTGTTGCAGCGCCGGGATCCGGCCACCGTGCAAAATGGCCGGACAATCATTGTGCCCGGCCATCCGTTAAATGCATTTATTATCAGCCCCCAGCGCCCTGGCGCCGATCCCCGGCGTTACTTGTAGATTATCTTAAGCGCCCCCCGGTCAAAGGCCCCGTCCTCGAACTCGGAATTCAGGTGAATGGCCTTCTTGGGACAGATCTCCTCGCACTGGGCACAGTGGGAGCAGCGGTCCAGGTAAAAGGTCATGGAGAACTTCTTGGAAACCTTGCCCTGGTCGTCGGTGGTCTCCGATTCCTTGTGGATCTCCAAAGCTTCGGAAGGGCAATCCTTGACGCACATCTGGCAGCCAATGCAAAGCTTTGGGTCCATCACCGGATGGCCCCGGAAACCTTTGGGAACTGAGAGTTTTTGGAAGGGATAGGGAATGGTGGCCACTTTCTTAAAGAGGTGCTTCATCACCTCGGGCAGCATGGCGCCTAATTTTAAACTCATGGCATATACCCTTTAATAAAGATGACGATGACTAATTGCAGCAGGGCCAGCGGGGCCAGATACTGCCAGCTGAAGGCCACCATCTGGTCTATCCTGATCCTGGCGGTGACCGCCCTCATGGCCGAAAGGATGAAAACGACGACCAATGTCTTGATGATGAACCAGATGAAACCCGGGATCAACCCGCCCGGGAAACCGCCCAGAAACAGAGCGGACAGGAAACCGGCCCCCACTACCATCTGGACATCGGCCAACAGGCGGAACATGGCCAGCTTGCGGCCGGAATATTCGGTAAAGGCCCCGCCCACCACCTCGGTCTCGGCGTGGGGGATGTCGAACGGCACCCGTTCCAGCTTGGCCTGCAGGGCTATCACCCCGACCCCGAAGCCGATCAGGTTGAACAGCATGTACAGGGGATGGGCCTGAAAGTAGGCCGCAATGTCGGCCAGCCGCCAGCTGCCGGCCATGACGGCCGGCGACAGGATAGCCAGGAACATCGGGACCTCGTAGGCGAAAAGCAGGGTCAGCACCCGAACCCCGCCCAGAGCTGCGTACATACTGGTGGAGGTCCACCCCGCCAGAAAATAGGCAAAGGTGGGCAGCGCCAGCAGATAAGCCATAACAATGATGTCGCCCTGGAACGAGGTGGCCGATTCCAGCCCGTTGGTAAAATGCCATACCGGAAGCAGAAGGCCCGAGGTCAGCACCGCAGCCAGGGCAAAGACCGGCACTGCGTTGTACAGCCCCTTGTCGGCCGACTCGGGCACGATGTCTTCCTTGGCCATCAGCTTGACAAAATCGGCGATGGGCTGCAGCAGGCCGTGGCTGCCGGTGTGCATCGGCCCCATCCGGTTCTGGAACTTGGCGTACAGCTTCCGGTCCACCCATTCCACGAAGGTGGAATAGACGAACAGGAACAGCAGGCCGGGATAGACCAGGATATACAGGAATACTTTTAAGATGTCCATTTGCTACCTCAATGTTTACAACTTGATCCCGCGTTTGCGGTAAAATTCAATTCCGTGCTGCCGCAGCGTCTCCCAGTCCATCACCTTTTCCGAGCCGCGCTTGACGTCGGTGATGATCGCCATCCGGTCGGTGCAGGACAGGCAGGGGTCGATGGCCGCCATCACGATCGGAATGTCGGCCACATAACCGCCCCTCAGCATGTACAGGGTGGAAGGCCAGTTGGCCAGGGTTGGGGCCCGCACCTTGACCCGGTCCGGCTTGTCGGTGCCGTTGGAACGGACATAGTGGACATCCTCACCCCGCTGGGCCTCCACCCGGCTGACCACTTCGCCCTCGGGCACCTTGCGGGGAGCCTTGACCCGGATCTCGCCGGCCGGCAGGTTCTTTAAGATGTATTCGCAGATGTTATAGGTCTCCATCAGTTCCTTGGCCCGCACCACCACCCGGGCCAGCACGTCGCCGCCGTTGTCGGTGACGATGTTGAAGGGAATGAATTCCCCGAAGCCGGCATAGGGATCGTCCTGGCGGACGTCGCTCTTCCAGCCGGAGGCCCGGGCGGTCGGGCCCACCGCGTTCAGCTCCACCGCCTTCTCCAGCGGCAGCCTGCCCACTCCGGAGATCCTGGCCACCAGGGTCGGTTCCGAAGCGCCCAGGTTCAGGTAATATGGGGTCCGGGCCTTAAGGGCGGCGATGCCTTCCAGCAGGTTCTTGATCTGCATTTCGTCCAGATCGCGGCGCACCCCGCCGAAGGTCTGCATTCCGTAGTTGACCCGGTTGCCGGAGATCATCTCCAGCATGTCCTGGACCACCTCGCGGTCGCGCCAGGTGTACATGAAGAAGGTGTCGAAGCCCACTTCGTGCCCGGCCACCCCCAGCCATAACAGGTGGGAGTGCACCCTCTCCAGCTCGCCCATAAGACAGCGGATGAACAGGCCGCGCTTGGGCGGCTCCAGACCCATCAGTTTTTCCACCCCCTGGGCAAAGCAGGTCATATGGGCGTTGGAGCAGATCCCGCAGACCCTCTCCAGCAGATACAAATTCTGGATGTAGGTCCGGCTCTCGGCGCCCTTTTCGATCCCCCGGTGGTTGTAGCCCAAGCGGAGATCGGCATCCACCACGGTCTCGCCGTCCACCAAAAAGCGGAAAGAGGTTGGTTCCTTTAAGGCCGGATGTTGCGGCCCCACCGGCAAAATAAATGTACCCATTATTCTATCACTCCTTTCTCCCGGTTATACTGCCAATCCTTGCGCAGCGGGAATACGTTGGCCGGCCAGTCCTCGGGCAGCACCAGGGGACGCAGGTCGGGGTGCCCCTCTATGCCGATGCCCAGCAGGTCGTGAACCTCCCTCTCGTAAAACACAGCCCCGGGATAGACCGGGATCACAGTGGGAAGCATGGGATTATTGCGGTCGGTCTGGGCCCTGATGGTCAGAACCATCCCGGCCTGGGCCACGTGATACAGGGCCTCCAGCTTGTCCCCGGTATCCCGCGGGGTGATGGTGGAAATGTGGTAGAACCCGGCCTTTTCCTTGGCCACCCGGCAAGCTTCCACCAGGTTCTCCTTGTCCACCCAAAGGAACATCCTCCTGGGAGCCGGAGCGGTGAGCTCCTTGATCTTGGAACCCAGGCTGTCCTCTAATATTTTTTTGATCTCTTCAGCGGTCATTTTCTCTCCTGTATTCTGTATACGGTATACTGTATCCAGTATCCGGTAATTGTTTCCTATCAGCCTTTTTTTAGGGCGCCCAAAAGCTTGGCCACTCCGTCTATCACCGCATCGGGACGCACCGCGCAGCCGGGGATGTAGGCGTTGACCGGGATCACCTTGTCGACCCCCTCCAGCACGCTGTAACAGTCCCGGAACACGTTGCCGGAACAGGCGCAGGCCCCCACCGCCACCACGAACTTGGGCTCGGGCATCTGTTCGTAGATCCGCTTCAAGCGGTCGGCCTGCTGGCGGGTCACCGCCCCGGTGCAGACCAGCACATCGGCATGGCGGGGAGTGGACTTCAGGATCACCCCGAAGCGCTCCAGGTCAAAGCGCGGCATCAGGGCCGCCAAAGTTTCGATGTCGCAGCCGTTGCAGGCCCCGCTGTTGAAATGCAGTATCCAGGGCGACGAGACCCGGGACCACTTGACCAGTTTTTCTAAAGCCATAAATATATCCTTAATATAATATTTCTTTTTATCACCGCCAAGGCACTAAGACACCAAACTAACCAAAATAGGAAATAGAAAATTGGAAATTGTTTTGTGTCTTCTGTGCACATTCTATAGGCTCAGTGCACGTTTTTTGTGGCAAAAAATTCACTTGAGGAGAAGGGCCACCACCGAAAGGGTGATCATCAGCAGATAGACGATCCCCAGCATGGCGTAGGCCAGGCTGCCCCCGGGAATGGTGGCGATCACCAGGGCCGCCACGTGCATCATGGTAAAGAACAGCGCGGCGTAGAAGAACAGTTTGTATCCTACTTGTATCTTCTTGGCCTCGAACACCTCGCCGCAGGCATACTGGGAAAGCTTGGCGCCCTGGCTCTTGAGCTTGGGGGCCATCACGTCGCCCATCCGGTAGATGAAGTAAGAAATGGCCAGGAAGGCGAAGAAACCCACAAAGGGGGTTAGGATCATGTTCCAGGGATTCAGCAGGGTTATATTCATATTGTTCACCAGATTGAAGTATTGGTTTGTTTGATTAGGGTGATTATCTTATCCCTTTAGTTTGGCCAGATTGCGGATGTCCAGACTGCCGGTGTTCTTGAAGACATTTATCACCAGGGCCAGGGCCACCGCCACGATGGAGACCTCGATAACTATGAAGGTAATGACCACGCTCTGGGAGACGAAACTTTCGCCCCGGGCCCATCCGGCCACGATGAATGACAGCACCGCCGACTTGGCCATGATCTCCAGCCCGATCAAGAGCTTGATCAGGTTACGGCTGGTCAGCAGGCAGTACAGCCCTATGAAGAACAGCAGGCCCACGAAGATAAAATAGGTGACTACCATAATTTCTCCTTTCCGCCGTCCTTGGCGATGATGGCATCTTCCTTTTGCTTGACGGTCAGGGGCTTTTCCCTGAGCAGGGCCAGCACCCCGAACACCCCGCCGAAGATCACCGCGATCTGGCCCAGGATGTCCAGCGAGCGCACGCCCCACAGTGTGGCCCCGAAACTGGCCTCGGGATTGCCGAAGCCCTGGGGAGTATTGGCGAAGAGGGAGTGCATCACTTTGATGTCTATCAGGCCGAACACCACCAGCACCAGGGGAAAGACATAAGCCGGCCAGCGGGCTTCCTTGGCCTGCTCCTCTTCCTTGGTCATGGCTATCACCGATACGAACAGCACCGTGATCAGCCCGGCCACCACTGATAGTTCGAACACCGCGGCGAACGGCGAGTTCAAGCGGTACAACAGCACCGCCAGCAGGGCGCTCATGAAAGCCAGGGAGATGGCCGCCTTAAGCAGGTCCTTAAGAAACACCGCCATCATGGCGAACCCGGCCAGCATCAGCAGTAATATGAGGTTTAGGAGATCCATCTTTGTATCCTTAAAGTTTATAATAACTAAGTAGTAAAGTAGTAACGTAGAAAAGTATTAGAGTAATCTGGAATTAGCACTTTAGAAATATGCAATTTACAATTTAAATTTTGCCTTTTGCATTTTCAGATTATTGTCCCAGGTTGATGAAGCTGTTCACCCCGATGGCGTTGGATAGCGAAGTGACACCCGGCTGGATCAGATTGGCGGTGATCCAGGGGTAGAACAGCCCGCCCAGCAGACACAGGGCCGCCAGGCAGATGGTGGCCAAAGCCATGTAGAACGGCACTTCCTTGACCTTCTCCAGGCCAACCGCCAGCTTGCCGAAAAAGGCCTGGCGCTGCATCTGCAAAAAGTACCACAGGGTGATGATGCTGGTGGCCACCGCGATGGCCGCCACTCCGATATACTTGGCTTCCACCAGGGCCACGATGATGATCAGCTTGCTCCAGAATCCGTTGAAGGGCGGCACTCCGGCGATGGAGAAGGTGCCGATGGTGTTGGTGAACCCGGTGATGGGCAGTTTGTTGTTGACCCCTCCCAGCTTGGTCAGGTCCCTGGTGCCGGTGGCGTATTCGGTGGCCCCGGCGTTAAGGAACAGCAGGCTCTTGAAAGTGGCGTGATTGAACAGGTGGAACAGGGCGCCCATGATCCCCAGGGGCGAACCGATGGCCAGCCCCACCACTATGTAGCCGATCTGAGAAATTGAGGAATAGGCCAGCATCCTCTTGTAATCGTGCTGTCCCAAGGCCACCACCGCGCCGATGACCATGGAGAGCACGCCCAGCACCATCAGGGCCGAGGAGACCTGGGCCGGCAGGCCGAAGATGTTGTAAATGACCCTGACCAGGGCGTAGATGCCGGAGACCTTGATCAGCACCCCGGACAGCATGGCCGAGATCGGGGCCGGGGCCGAGGGATGGGCGTCCGGCAGCCAGGCATGGAACGGCACCATGGCCGATTTCAGGCCGAAGCCCATCAGGAACAGGGCCAGGCACAGGCCGATCAGCTGGGCGTTCATACCGTTCTTGACCGCGTAGGCCAGGTCGGTGATGCCGAAGGTGCCGGTCATCAAATAGACGAAGGACATTGCTAAAAGAATGCCGGTGGTGGCGACAACCGAGAGCATCAGGTATTTGAAGGCCGCCTCCACCTCATCGTGTTTCTGGCCGAAGGCCACCAGGGCGTAACTGGCCACCGCCGCCACTTCCAGAAAAACGTACATGTTGAACAGGTCGGTGGTCAGCACCAGGCCGTTCATCCCGGCCACCATCAGCATGAACAGGGCGTAGTATGAGCCTTTGGCCCCGTAGTGCTCCATGTAGTTGACCGAGTAGATGCAGGCGAACAGCGAGATCAGGCTGATGATGATCAGCAGCAGCAGCGAGAACCCGTCCATGGCCAGGCTGAGCTTAAGGGGCAGGCCCAGCGAGCCGGTGTCCCAGAAATAGCGGTGCCCGGCGGCCACCATCCGGATGTGATACAGCCCCAGCCCCAGGGTAAAGGCCATGGTCACCGTGCCCAGCACATCGGGCAGGCCTTTCCAGATCCGGGCCAGCAGCGGCATCAGGGCGGCCACCGCCAGGGGAACGATGATGAATAAAAGCAGCATTTTTATGATTGCTCCAAAGTATTATTACCGATTATGCGACTATTTTAAAATTACTATCTTTTTAGTATATGAATTTTCTCCTATCTGCAACCGGCAGATATAAATTCCATTACCAGCTAATTCGCCTTTATCTGTTAACCTATCCCATACTACTATGTGTTTACCATGCAGTTTATTCCCATCAATGATAGTTTTCACCTTTTGGCCTAATACATTGTAAATGTTCAATAGCACACTGTTTACACTTTGTGAACTAGGCAAGTAATACGAGAATTCAGTTTTACTATAAAATGGATTAGGGTAATTTATAAAATTGATTTCCTCTTCTTCAGTTATTTTGCTATCAGTTTCCTTTGAACTAAAGAACTGATCACTTGCATTTACTATCTTACTGTCCAAAACGGTTGGGTTATAATTTATCAATTTTGAACGGCAAAATACATTTAAAGGATGGTAACATTCCGTATGGTAGTGTAAATCTTGTTGCACTGATATAAGCGATAAAGTAGTGTCCCCTGAAGGTATCTGATATGGCCATGTAGGCGCAATCCACTTTACTATTACTTCTTGTGGGTAATTCGGTAGTTTTAAGTTAGTTAAAGATGCTTGTGGTGTTTCGACTATGTTGTAGTAATGGTCACCACCAATAGGAGTATATCTATATGAATAGATACCCTGTGCGGTAAAAACAATAGAACCGTCAACTGCAATTTGCACAGAACCAACAGAAAGAGGTGTAACTGACGGTATACCTACAAGACCATACCATGGGTGTGAATCAAACATCCCCATATAAAGCGAGGTCAATTCAGGAACATCATATAATTTGCCGTTCCATAGCCACGTACTGCCATTGCTGACAGGACCAAGCAAATATGAGCCGCCAGTGACTACTTCATAGGGTAAGTCAGTACCTACTACGTTGGCTGAACAACTCACCCAAGCACTGAAAGGGTAAATCCATTTAATGCCTAAACTATCATCGGCAGAAAGATCGCGGCGTATAGAATCTGGGAAAGTTTCATAATACATTCTATTTGTGACAACTACGCTGTCGTCCAATAATTTCAACCAGTGACCAAATTCATGTAACGCTATGGATTGAACATCTATCTCACCTGATCTCGGATTTGTTGAAAAAGTGTAGACGCAAGCCAAATTAAAAGTTGTTGTCGCCATAACTAGTATATTAGGGTAACCCACCATGGAATCGACTTGGACAAACGCTGCTAAGTCAGGATTACCCCATAAATGCCCAGTTTGTACCATACCTTCGGTGGTATACCTGTTAAATTCAAATTTAAAATTCGCGTTTGCTTCATTCCATGTTTTTGCGGCAGATTTAATATGGCTCCACCATTGTTTTTTAACGCCTGACTCTGGAAAACTACGCTGATCTTTAATATTAAAGAATACCGGATGCTCCAAATCCCTTTCCCAATATTTACCAGACCAAATATATGAATAAGCGTTGCATACCAGTAAAACAAAGGCAATGAGGGCTATAATAATAGGCTTGGTTTTCATCTTATCCCCCTATTATTGTTATCTTTCACCTTTTTTACAATGGTTTTTATAACGCTATCTAATGGCGCCGCATCTTTTCGTGGGACATAATCCCTATGAACTAGGTTACCCTCTGTAATGCGATACTTGGACACCTCATAATATCCATCACAATGTTGCAATTCATAAAATTTTTCTTCTGTATAAGGGAAAAAATCTGCCAACCCCCAATATAATCCTGTTACATCATCATATGTTCCGTCATAAAATGAATGTATGTTAGCAGGAATATCCGAGAGATACAGCAGAACTCTCTCGCTTTTTGTGAAACTAAAGTTTGGCTCAATCGACTGACCAGGAACACCTAATTCACCTTTGTTCAGTTTAATTAAATATTCCTGTGGATCCATTTTTACTACTTTTCTAATGTAATTTTCCCAATTCCGGCTGCGCAAGAATCTTTCTTTTGACATCCCGACTGGGTATATGTATTTAACAATAATTTCTTTTTCGGTTGTATCGCCCATTAAAGTCCTTTCAACTTTAATGGTGGCTTGATGGAAGTAATAATCGTCATCCGGTGTGTCTTTAACGTCAATCACAGTGCCAATAACTATTTTGCATGATCTATCAATAATATCGCCAGTATATACTTTTTTCCACGATTCTTTTAGTAACCGGTGTCCGCTTTTTTCTTTTAACCCTTCATCAGCATATTTATATTGCTTTTTCTCTTGCCCGTTTAACCCTGCAATTGAGATAAAAGCAAAAAATGATATTAGTATGATAGTAATTCTTTTTATCATTTTTGTATCCTCCAATTTTAGAGTTTAACAGCAACGAAAATAGCGGCAATAAATAAAGTTACTTGACCAGGACCGCCAAGTAGATCACCAGCAACGCGAATCCGCCCACCACCCAGCTAAGGTAGTTGGCATAGACCCCGTTGTGGTATTCCTTGAGGACCTTGATGGAGAAGTTGCCGGCAAAGGTCAGCAGGTTCTCGTAAACAGCATCGATGCCCCGGTCTATCACCTTCCACACTGCCCAGGCCCCGCCCTTGACCAGCCCGTTGACGAACCAGTGGTAGAGGTCGAACACCCGGGCCTCGGCAAGATCGTAGAGGGTGTTCAGCACCGGCAGGTGATGGATGGGCTCGGAGGCCAGATAGGCCTTGCCCTGCCCTTTTTTGACGCCGTACTGGTGGATCAGGAAGGCGATCACCAGACAGGCCATGGACACGCCCACGATCCAGTTCATGGCGAACGAATGGTGCCAGAATTCCAGGTTGGCCCCCTCCTCCACTATGGGCTTGCCCTCCAGGATGGGGGTGATCAGGTATTTCAACGGCAGCTTGTTGAACACCCCGAACACCACGCAACCCAGGGCAATGGTGGCCATCGGGATGATCATGGCCCAGTTGGTCTCCTTGACGTTCTGGACGGGGGCCTCCGGGCTGCGTTTACCGAAGTAGGTGGAGTGCCCGAGTTTGAGGAACGAAGCAAAGGTGAAGATGGCCCCGATCCAGGCGGCTATGGGGAAGATGATGTGCCCGGTCTCAAAAGCCCCGTGGAACACCATTTCCTTGGAGACGAAGCCGTTGAAGGGCGGCACGCCGGAGATGGAGAAGGCCGCGATCCAGAAGGCCACGCTGGTGATGGGCATCAGCTTGAACAGCCCGCCCAGCTTCTTCAGTTCGGTGGTGCCGGCCTCCTTCTCCACCGCCCCGCCGGTTAAAAACAGGGTGCACTTGTACATGGCGTGGTTCAGCATGTGGAAGATGCCTCCGGCGATGCCGATGGGCACCCCGGTGCCGATCCCCAGGATCATGTAGCCCACCTGGCTGATGGCGTGGAACGAAAGCAGTTTTTTATAGTCCTTCTGCACCAGGGCCATCATCACCGCCAGGACTATGGTTACGGCTCCGATGGTCATCAGGAAGATGGACATGGCGCTGTTCATGTGGATGGTGAAGAACTCCAGCGAGATCCTGGCCAGCAGGTAGATCCCCAGCAGTTTCTCCAGGGCCGCCGGCAGATAGGCCATGAAGGGCAGCGGGGCGTCGATGGCGGCGTCCGGGATCCAGGTGTGGAAGGGCATGGCGCCGGCCTTGGCCATGGCGCCCAGGGCCATCAATATGAAGGCCGCCCCGGCCAGACCGGCGGGCTCCAGGTAGCGGACCTCGGACATGGTCATGGTCCCGGTGATGGACCACAGGAAGATGATGCCCAGGATCATGGCGAAGTCGGCCAGTCCGGAAATGATCAGGGCCTTGGTGGCGGTGATGTGCGACTGCTTGTGGCCCAGGGTGATCATGCCGTAGAGGGTTACCAGCAGGCCCTCCCAGAAGAACAGCAGCACCATGAAATTGTTGGCCAGAATGGCCCCGTTGGCCAGCCCGGCGGTGATCAGGAAATAGGCGAAGTATTCCCGGGCCCGCCATTTGTCGTGCATGAAGGCGGCCGAGTACAGGGCCAGCAGGACCTCGAACCCGGCGGCGGCCAGCAGTATGAAGCGCGGCAGATGATAGGCGTAAAGGTCAAAGTTTATGCCGAAAGAGGTCCAGGGCACGAACAGCCTTAAGCCCTCTCCCCCGCTTTTAAAGATCAGGGCCGCATAATACAGGGCCACGGCGGCCACCGCCACGGCCAGCCCTTCCTTGAGCCATTTGAGGCCCTTGGGCAGTATCAATACTGCCAGCCCGGCCAGCACCGGCAGCAGGATCGGTATTAAAAGAATGTTGGGATTCATCTTTAAACTCGGTATTTAAAATTGTATTTGGGTTTTACCGGGGAAAGACAGGATTTACATGATTTACTGGATTAACTTATAATGCCTGAGTATTTAAGAAATCCTGTTAATCCTGTCAAGGGTCCCTATTAGATAAATATTTTCTGGTGCGAAAAGACTAGAGCTACAAGATTAACCTGGTTAAAATTTATTGCCTGAATAATGAAAAAATCATGTAAATCCTGTCAAAAATAATACTCGGTGGCTAGCGCACCAGGCCGATGATGTCGTGGATGGCCGGGTTGCCCATGATGTCCCGCACCGCGATGTTGATCAGGTCCATCGGGTATTTCACCAGGATCCCGGCGGCCAGCGACAGGAAGGCCAGCGAAGCCACCACCCAGACCATGGTGGGGGTGCCCTCCTTATGGGCGTGGATGCTGTGGTCCCGGGCCTCACCCAAAAAGACCAGGTTGAAAAGCCGCAGCAGGTAGACCAGGGTTAAAACCGCAGTGAAGATGGCCAGCGAGCCGATGACCACGTTGCCCGACTTGATGATGCCCTGAATGACCATGAACTTGGAGAAGAATCCGCCGAAGGGCGGGATCCCCACGATGGAGAAGATGCACATGATGAAGGCCACCGCAGTGATGGGCATGGCCTTGAACAGCCCTCCCATCTTGGTGATGTCCTTGGTGCCGGTGCCGTGTTCTATCACCCCGGCCGCCAGGAACAGCCCGCCCTTGGCCAGGCCGTGCATCAGGATGAAGAGCAGCGCCCCGGCCACCCCGATGGTATTGAAGGCCGCCAGGCCCATGAAGATGTATCCGATCTGGCTGACGGTGGAATAGGCCAGGATCCGCTTGATGTTGGTGTCCCAGAGGGCGGCCGCGGCCGAGACCATGGCCGAAAGCAGGCCCACGGTCATTAAAATGGTCTGCCAGTCAACCGGGACGGCGAAGGTGAAGTTGAATATCCGGGCGAAGGCGTAGACGCCGATCTTGACCAGCACCGCCGCATGCAGCAGGGCCGTGACCGGGGTGGGGGCCACGCCGGCATCGGGCAGCCAGGTGTGGAAAGGCAAAGTGGCCGATTTGGCGAAGATGCCCATGGTGATCAGGGCGATGGCCAGCCCGGAGATCGGCAGGCCGCGCATCTCCAGCATGTTAAAGGTGCCGCTCTGGGCGTAGACCAGGGCAAAGCCCAGCAGCATGAACACCGCGCCGCCGAAGGTCATCAAAAAGGCCTTGTCGGCCTTGAGCACGGTGGGCCGGTCGCGGAAGAAGCCGATCAGGCGCCAGGAGCAGATGCCGGTGATCTCCCAGAAGACGTACATGAAGATCAGGTTGGCCGAGAAGACCAGCCCCATCATAGCGCCAAGGAAAAGGACCACCATCATGAAGTATTCCTGCTGATAATGGTAGTCCTTGATGTATCCCAGCGAGTAGACGATGATCAGGGTGCTGATCAGCGAGGCGGCGATGGCCATGAAGACCGACAGCCCGTCCACCACCAGTGTGGCGTTGACCCCCAGCCCCAGCGCCAGGTTAAAGACGTGAACTTCACCCGAAAAGGCGGCCGGCAGCAGGTTCAGCGCAAAAAAAGTGGCCGCCAGACCCAGCAACACCGCCACCGCGTTGCGCAAGGGCTTGGAGACCAGGCCGAAAAGGGGAAGGGTAAAGCTCCCCAAAAGCGGGATCAGCACCGTGGCCCAAACCGAAAATTCCCAGCCCATATGAACTCCTATATATTTTGTAAAAAATTTTAAGTAAAGACGTTTTATTTTACACCAAAACGTTTTTTATGTCAAGGGTAAACCGGATATAAAAACAATTATCCATAGCCTCGCCCTTAAGGACGTGGCTATGGATAAAACCAACCAATATTCACAAACAATTTATTGGCAGCGATCAGTGTCCAATATATCTTTGACCGATATCTTCTCCAAACAATCATAATGCCCGTACCGGCACTCCCTTTGGTAGCAGGGGCTGCAGGGTTCACCATTATATATCACCCGGTGCTTTTCCCCCCAGGGTTTTGTCCAGACCGGATTGGTGGAGCCGAAGATGGCCGTTACCCTTGTTCCCGCCGCCGCTGCCAGGTGCATCACCCCGGTATCATTTGTGATGAAGTTTGAGCAAAGCGAAAGCAGGGCCGCGCTCTGCCGCAGGGTTGCCGTTCCTGCCAGACTCAGCGCTTTTGGGCCGATGTCCCGGGCTATCTGTCCGCAGAGTTCTATCTCCTCGCCAGATCCGAAGATCAGGATCTGGTGCCCCCTATTTACCAGTTCTTTCCCCAGTTCCACCCAGTTCTCCTGGGGCCAGCGCTTGGCCGGGCCGAAGGTGGCGCCCGGGCCAAAGCCGGTGATATTTCCGGTCTGAAGATTGTTGGAAGCCAGGAATTCCCCGGCCCACTTCATCTCTTCCGGTGATAGGAATATCCCGGGCGCATTGACGGCCTCCTCCCTGCCCAGCAGTTTCATGAATCCCAGGATTATATGCCGGCTGCGGAAATCCTTTTGACTGTATCTGAGTTTTTGGGTCAGCATAAAGCCCCGGGCCTCGGTGCTGTAGCCGATGCGCCGGGGGATGCCGGCTAAGAAAGTCATCAGGGCCGAGGAAAAAGAGATCGGCAGGATGTAAGCAATGTCAAACTTTTCTTTTTTCAGTTCCCGGGCGGTCTTCCAGAGGAATCTTTCGGGAGAAAGTTTGATGATGCTTTGGATATCGGGATCGTTCTCGAACAGCGCCGACACCCGGGGATGGGCCAGCACGGTGATTGACGCCCCGGGATGCGCCTTGGCGCAGGCCGCCACGAAAGCGGTGGAGACCACGGCGTCGCCTATCCAGTTGGGTACGCGGATAAGTATCTTAGTATTTTCAGTATTCATGTTCATTTTCTTGCCACAAAGAACGTGCACTGAGCCTGTCGAATGTGCACAAAGACACAAAACCATTTCCGATTTCCCATTTCCAATTTGGTCATTTTGGTGCCTTGGTGTCTTGGTGGCTAATATTATCCTATATGTTCTTTGATTTCTGTAAGCACTTGGTCGGCAGTGATAAGTTTCATGCAGTTGAAATGGCCCTTGGGGCATTTCTTTGAACCGTGCAGGGCGCAGGGCCGGCAGTCCAATTCGGTTTCAATGATCCTGCTTTCCTTGCGCCAGGGCGCAAAGCCGAATTGTCTGACCGTGGGCCCGAAGATGGCCGCCACCGGCGTGCCCGCCGCCTCGGCTATGTGCATGGCCCCGGTATCGTTGGTGACCAGCAGTTTTGCTTTGGACAGAACGTAAGTCAATTGTGCCAGGTCCAACTGCCCGCAAAGGTTGGTGGCATTTGCTCCCGATGTTTTTACGATCTCTTCAGCGACTGCCCTGTCGTTCTTATCCCCTACAATAACTATTTCCCATTTCCCATTTCCTATTTTAGTGATCAGCTCCGAGTATCCCGACCAGCGCTTGGTCGGCCAATGTGCCCCCGGCGCTATAGCAATAAATTCTCCCTGCGGCAGTTTGATGGATGGATCGGCCACCGGATACAGCTTGGGCTTGGATTCGGGCTGTTTGACCCCGGCCTTCTCCACCGCAGCCAGATATCGTTGGATCACAGTTTTGAAAGTTTTGCCCCTGCCCTGCCCCCAGACCAGCATCCGGCGGCGCCAGGTGTCCTTGGGCCAGTGGATCTTTTTTCCGCCGTTAAGGCAAAGGGTGATCATCCGGCTGCGCGGGTTGTTCTGCAGGTCTATGATGAAGCTGTATTTCTTGGTACTGAGTTCGTGAATGAACAACAGCAAACCCCGCAGGCCCTTGTGCCGGCCAGTTTCGTCGAAGCCGTGAACGTTGGCCAGTTTGGGGTGGCGCTTTAAAAGCCCGGCAAACCTGGCTTTGCAGGCGAGGTCTATCTGCGAGTCGGGCTCGGCTTGTGAGATGGCCTCTATGGCGGCGGTGGCCAGCACAATGTCGCCGATGGCGCCCAGACGAATGAGAAGGTATTTATTCTTCATTTCTTGACAAGAAAATCTTCTGCCATCTTTTTAATTTCTTCGTCCTTACTATTGTCGGCAGTATATTTAATGATTGAAAACGCTTCAACAGTGGCAGTTTTATTCAAGACGACAAGCGCATTAATGGCAGCATGATTTTTAATGTATTTTATATTATCATTAATTAATTGTTCTCGTTTTGGATCTACGCCATATTTACTTTCTATGGCTTTGCGAATATCCCGCGTCCAAGAGGTACTATCGTCAGGGCATGCTATTTTTTTTAATACAACTAACACTTGTGGATTAATTTGTCCCCACTCAATTAACAGTAACGAAGCATTCCATCTTACAAACAGATTGATATCATTTAGGGCTTTAATTAATGTAGGCTCTGCTTTCCTGTCATTAATTACATGTAGGGCATGTATGGCATCAATTCGAGCTTCGACTACGTCATATGTTTCAATTATTTTACATAGTACTGGTACTGCACGGCGGTCATTGGCACGGCACATATACATGATTGTCATATCTTCATGATCCGGCGAGTATAATGTATGATCTGTTATGCCGTCTTCTGCTCTTCCAATTATCTCCGGTAAACGTTTACGTGCCTTTTCTCTTTCTTCATTCAACCATCTCTGCACTTCATCAGGGTTTTCAGTGGTTTTTCTTTGTTGGGCTCTAGTATATTTACCACTATGCTCAAGATTGGTTTTTCTTTTTGAAACATTTTCGTTCCCCACCAATCTTATAGACATTAGATCACCTTTAGCATCATTCCCCGTTACTTCATACCCTGTTTCAAGTTTCTTGAAAATAACTTGACCGGGCTTATCTGAAAAGTTATCTACAACTACTGCTAATTTCGAATCAACCGGATTCTTAATGTTTGGAAATGTTGTCCAAAAATCAGTCACTTTTTTGGGATATAGACCATTATTGCGGCT
The DNA here is from genome assembly GCA_016235665.1 of candidate division TA06 bacterium. NCBI lineage: Bacteria > candidate division TA06 bacterium. The sequence goes on from JACRJI010000008.1 coordinate 360,427, forward strand.
TGCATAATCCTCCACAGCAAGCTGCACGGTATGCATATTATTTTTTATCGCCTTGGTCATAGAATCTGTCGGCGCTTTTTGGGCGTGCACGGCAACGTAAAACATTAAGCTTATCATCAACAATGATATCCGCTTCATTTTTCGTCTCCACAATTCTTATTTGTGTTACAGAAGATGACTTAAAACTTTTTCCACTTCAATGCCCCCTAAAGAACACTTGGTGCTTGGTTGGCAGTTCCTACAGAATTCATCCTCCGGCACCAACTGAACATGCCCCTCCCCCAGCGGCCTCCAGCGTTCCGGGCGGCTGGCCGGCGCCGGGCAGAACAGCCCCACCGTTTTGGCCCCCGCCGCCGCGGCCAGGTGCAGGGTGCCGGTGCTGCTGCCCGCCACCTGCCGGCAATTTGCCAAAATTGCAGCCAGCAGCCGCAATGTCAGCTGTGGCCCGGCAATGGGCACATTGGTATCGCCTTTTACTTTATTCAGTATCTCTTCCTCCCCCGGCCCGCCCAGTATCAGCACTTCCTGTTTGGCTTTCACCAATTTCCGGACCAGTCCGCCCCATCTCTCCGGCGGCCAGTTGGCCGAGGAACCCCGGTTGGCGGGGAGAATGGCGATGGGGTTGTTGACATTGATGGACAAAAGGACATTTTTGGCTTCAGCAATTTCCTTGTCGTTCAAAAATATCTTCGGTGGCTCGATCTCTTCTGGGAGTTCAAACAAACTGCGGGCCACGGAAAAGTTGTATTCGGTCTCGTGAATGACCCGGCCGTCGTTTCGATACGCTCCGCCGTTGGCTGAGTTGCCGCAGGCAGTATCGAAGCCAGGCGGAGCACTCAACTTCCGGCCCCTGTGCGAATGCTTGAAGCCCGTCAAAACATAATAGGGCCTGAAGCCCAGTCCGGCCTTCTGTTTAACACCGGCAAACAGCGCCGCCCAGGCCAAAAGCTTTGAAGGATGCAGCATCAACAGGACATCGTAACGTCCCCGGCGCAATGTTTTGATCAAAGGCCAAAGGCCGTTTGTCCAGATGATCACCTCGTCCAAAAAGGGCTGGTCAAAGAACAGCTCCGCCAAAGGCTTGGTCACCATAAAAGTGATGTGCGCCCCCGGCCTGGCCGCCTTAAGCGCTTTTAAAAGAGGCACGGCGCTGAGGGCATCGCCCAGCCGGTCCTGGCGGACCACTAATATTTTCTGTGGTTCAGACAACTTCAACCGCCGGAATGACAGGAGTGACCACCTGGGGAGCGGGGGCGTTCTTGGCCTTGATCTGCAGGTAGCCCAGCGTCCAGTAGGCCGAGGTAAAGACCCCGTAAACGCAGGCCAGCAGCAGTATCAGAACAATGCCCACCAGCCCGCCGAGCACCAATCCCAGCCAGATATTTATCACCCCCAATATTATGAAGGGAATGGCCAGGGCTATCACCCCGACCGTTATGGCTATGGAGATCCCTATTCCCAAGGCGATTGCGATTGCCCCCAACGTGGCCGATTCGGAGACATTAGTTTTGCTCATCTGCCAGGCCAGTTTTAAAGAATCCATGACCCCTTTGTCTTCCAGCACACAGATCCTGGCGGCCAGGGCCGCCACCAGCACCAGTACGAAGACGGCCAGTAATATTGGCAGGATGCACAGTATCAGCCAGATCACGGCCACAATTTTAAGGCCGTCGCCCCCGGCCACCAGCATCACGATGAACGGCAGCATGGCCAATGCGATCACTCCCAGCATCATCAGGCCGATCATCAGGGAGATCCCCACGTTGGGCCAAAAATATTTAAGCCCGGCATTTAGGGCACTGTCGAAACTGCTTTTCCCCTCCTGCTCCACCTGGGCCGCGCCCTTGATCAGAGCCCCGTAGGAGACGAAGGCCAGGATGAAGTGGATCAAAAGCAGTATCCCAAGGCCTAACGCTATCATGACGGCTATGGCCGGGTGCTGCCACAGCCAGGACCAGCCGGCGGAAAAATATTCGTTATTTTGGGCCTCCTTCATGTCCCCGGGATACGACATCCCACCGCCCATCCCGGCAAACACCCCAAAAACCCACAGGTAGCGGTGCCTGATGGACATGCTCCAGGAATCCTTGATTATCTTGGTGTAATCCATTTTGAAAGTCTCCTTGGGGTTTTGGATCGTACTTTTTTAACCTCTCCCTTCCCCTCCCCTCGAGGGGAGGGCAGGGTGGGGTTATGAGGCTGGGTTCAGAGCGATGCCATGAATGACATCGCTACTGATCATCAACCCCGATAAATCGGGCTGTTTTAGTAGGCCTCGCCAGAGGCACTTCGACACCGCTCAGCACAAGCCTTGATGGCTTGTAGCGATAGTCTTCAGGCTATCGCTTAAAATTGGGTAACAAATTCCCCCATAGCCTCCAGCGCTCTCTGCGAATAAGCCTCATACCTCAGCTTCTTGGAGTGAACGGAATTCTCCAGCGGCGGCAGCAGGCCGAAATTGACGTTCATGGGCTGAAAGCTTTTCCCGGTCCCTCCTTCGGAAACATACTTGCACAAAGCGCCCAGCATGGTCAGCGGCGGGGGAACCAGCAGCGGCAGACCATCCAGCTGACGGCACATGTTGATGCCTGCCAGCAGCCCGGTAGCGATGGATTCCACGTAGCCCTCCACTCCGGTGATCTGTCCGGCAAAGAACAGGTCTTTCCTGATCTTGGACTGCATGCTGTTTTGGATGTGTTTTGGCCCGTTGAGATAGGTGTTGCGGTGCATGCTGCCGTAGCGCAGGAATTCCGCCTTCTCCAGGCCGGGGATCATCCGGAACACCCTTTGCTGCTCGGAGATCTTAAGCTGGGTCTGAAAACCCACCAGGTTGAACATGGTGCCTTTCAGGTTCTCCTGCCTTAACTGGAGAACTGCATAGGGCCGGCGCCCCTCATGGGGGTTGAAAAGCCCTACGGGCTTCATCATCCCAAAGCGCAGGGAATTGACATTCCTCTCGGCCATGGCCTCCACCGGCAGACAGCCTTCGTAGTAATGCCCGGCCTCAAAATCATGGGGCCTGTGGCGCTGGGCCTTTACCAGTTCGTCAACAAAACTTAAGTACTGGTCCTTGGTCAGCGGCGCGTTCCAGTACTGGCCTTCTTCGTCTGAATAGCGCGAAGCCTTGAACATTTTAGAATGGTCCAGCGACCCGGCTTCCACGATAGGGGCGATGGCGTCGAAGAAAAACAGCCCCTGCTCGCCCAGCACACCGGCCAATGCCCGGGATAATTTATCCGAGGTCAGCGGCCCGGAGGCGATGATCACTGGGCCTTCCGGGATGGAAGACTGTTCCTGGGAAATCACCGTTATGTTGGTAAGGTTCGCGATCTCCCGGGTCACCGCCAAAGCGAACTGGTCCCGGTCCACCGCCAAAGCCTTGCCGGCGGGCACCGAAACTTTATTAGCGCATTTCAGCAGCAATGAATCAAGTAAAGCCAACTCAGCCTTAAGCAGTCCGTGGGCATTTCCCGGCTCGGTGGATTTAAGAGAATTGCTGCAGACCAGCTCGGCCAACAGTCCTGTCTGGTGGGCCGGGGTGGTTAGGGCCGGTTTCTCTGCTTTTCCGGTAAAACGCATCTCGTACAAGTGGACCTGATGCCCGCGCTTGGCGGCCTGGTAGGCCGCCTCGCATCCGGCCAGCCCCCCGCCGATGATGGATATTGTCTTTAAGTCTGTCATGTATTTTTAAGGATACACCAAAACTGTTATAAAATCAAGGCAAAATAAACCCCGCCGCTGGCGGGGTTTATTTTGAGGCTGGGCTGCAACAGACTGGAATAGTTCTTATCCTTTTACCACGGCCAGCGGTTCCAGCTTGATCACCGGCTGGATCAGGTCCAGTTGCTCCTTGATCACCCGCTCGATGTCCTTATAGGCCCTGCTGGCCTCTTCCAGATCCTCTCTGGTCCTGAGGGAATGGAGGATCCCTTGCTTTTCAAGTTTTTCCCGTTCTTTTTCCAAATCAAGGCTGCGCCGGGCCTCATTCCTGCCCATCCGGCGCCCGGCTCCATGGGAGCAGCTGCTAAAACTGTCCCGGTTACCCAGCCCTTTCACTATGTAACTAGGAGTGCCCTGCGACCCGGGAATGATCCCGATCTCGCCGGCCCGGGCCGAGGTGGCCCCTTTGCGGTGAACCAGCACTTCCTTGCCAAAATGGTTCTCCATCCGGGCGTAATTGTGGGCGATGTTTATCATCGATTCGAAAGCGGCTCCGGTTGATCCCGATACTATTTCCTTTATCCTTTCCATCATCAGCCGCCGGTTGGCCAGAGCGAAGTCCACGCAGTACTGCATTTCCGAGAGATATTGACGCCCCTGGTCGCTGTCCACCGGCAAAAAGGCCAGTTCCCACTGTTTGGGTATCTTTCCGCCGCTTTTCTCATTCAGATTGATCGCAGCCTTGTTGTAATGGTCGGCCACCTGTTTGCCGATGTTCCTGGACCCGGAATGGATCATGATCCAGATGCGGCCGTCGTCGCCCTGCTGTATCTCAATGAAGTGGTTTCCCCCGCCCAACGTTCCGATCTGGCTTCTGGCCTTTTCGTATTCGCGGCCCACAATGAGCTGGCCGTCCTTAAGGCCGGGCAACAGGCCGGGGTCCTGTTTCTGTTTGTGGTGGGTAAAGCCCACCGGCACGGCCGTTCTGATCTGCCCTAATATGCTTTTCAATTTTTCCCGGTCGATCTCCGCCAGGGAGGTCCGGACCGCACACATCCCGCAGCCTATATCCACCCCCACCGCATTGGGAATGACGTTGTCCATCGTGGCCAGCACTCCGCCGATGGGCATCCCGTAACCCTGATGGGCATCGGACATCAAACAGACATGTTTGAAGGCGAACGGCCGTCGGGCCAGGTTCTTGGCCTGCGATAACACTCCCTCCTCGGGGTTCTGGCACCAGCTCTTTATGGCCAGCATGCCGCTTTCAGTTATTTCAAACATGGATCCTCATTGTTAACTGGCCGCCACTGATTTACACATCCCCTCCCTGGCCCCTCATTTTAAGATTACGGGAGACCCAAAGATAAAAGAACTCGCTCAGTTTTTGCTCCACCTCCGGCCCTTCTATTATGCCCAGCGCCCGGCTCAACGCTTCGAAGGTGCAGATCCGGCCCTCCGCTTCCTGAGCGCTGCGCAGGCGGTAACGGGTCGGAGCTCCCGGCGGCAGGTGGACCTTGATCGCCTCCTTCATCAGAGCCTCGCGCTTGACCATGTGCCCGGCCTGGTTCCAGTTGCCGTCGGCCAGGATCAAAGTTATGGGCCGGGGAATGGTTTTAAGAAACCCGGCATTCAATTCCTGCGAACCGGCTCCGGGGAAAAGCACCAAAGGGTTCGGGTATTTTTCCGAAGGTTCCGGAGTTGCCGGTCCTCCCTGCAATCCCCTTAAGAATATCCCGGAGTTCTTAAGCACCAGCCCGGCCAGGCGGCCGCTGTTGCTTTTGCGCCGTTCCTCGGCGTAATGCATTATCACCACCGACTTGGTGGCCAGGTCAAAGAACGGGGCCACTCCGCAGATGCATAGTTCTATGTGCAGCCGGCATCTGGGACAGCGCGGTTTGGCATTAACGCCGGTGTTATGCTTCATACATATTCAGTGAAATTGACATTATATTTCTAACCGGCCATAAATGTGTAACCGATCATTTCTGCTTCAGAATTTAAAACCTCCCTGAATCTGCACTGTGACAGCTGGGAGGTTTTTGAAGACATTCAAACTTCTGAAGCCAGTTCTGCAATTCTTTTTGGAATAAGGAATCTTTTAAACCATTTCATTCCTGGGGGGAATACGGTGATATTTAAAACTTATAACCCGCGCCCAGGGACCCTTCAGCTATCAGGTTGTCCTTGATCAGATAGCCGGTGGTGATCTTGTCACCTGTCAAGAACATCCCGCCCTTGCCCTGAGCCCACAGGAATATAGCCGGAGTGATCTGGTATTCCATCCCGGCGCCCCCGGCGATGATGGGACTGACCGCGGTCTGGTCCACACCTGTTGCCGGGTCTTTGTACAAGGCCCCGTTATAAACATTCTCCCAGTAAAGTATCCCTCCTCCGGCCATCAGATACGGTGTGATCTTTTCCCAAAAATTGAACTTGTAGCGGGCATCGACTTCGGCGTCGATGTAATTCGTCTGGTAAAGCTGGTAATTGGGGTCCCATAATATACCCTTGATCTTGTTGCTGCCGTATCCCCCATTGAAGCAAAAAGCGAATTTTTCATTCAGATTATAACCGGCCCCCAGTTTCATCATGTAACCGTAGCTGGCCTCCGGGAGCACCCCTCCCATTAGTTTGGTCACCCCGCCCCCCAGCATCGCCTGCCATTTTCCGGAAGCTGAAGATCCTGCCCTGGCCAGTTTGACATCAAGCTGGCTTTGGGCCTTGTCCTTCAGGCTGAGGTTCTTGACGTCTGACTTATAGCCCTGAGCGGCAAAACTGAACTGATAGGCTCCCGGCTTGACCGTTAATTGAAACTTTCCGGCGGCGTCGCTGTATAGGTCAATCGGTATTGATCCCAGGTTGGTTATATGAGCTTTGATGGGAACGGCCGTAGCCGAGTCCTGTACAGTTCCCGTAATCACCGCCTCCTTGCGTTTGAGGGTAAGGTCCCATTGTTCGGTCTTGCCGGAAGTTACCGTCAGTTTGCGCTCTATCCAGCGGTAGCCGTTGGCGTAGATATGCATCTTATACTCACCGGGCGCCAGATCCACCTTGTAATTTCCGGCGCTGTCGCTTACCAAAGCCGCCAGGTCCAGGCCGGGGAAAGTGATCATCCCTTTCATGGGAGCTCCGGATTCCCGGTCCTTGATCACCCCCACAATCGTTCCCGGAACAGGGGTCTGGGCCCGGACGATCCCCGCCGCTGCCAGCCATAGGCCCGCCGTTGTTAGAAATAACCGGACAGAGATTCTTCGCATGACCAACCCTCCTAAATTATTCAGGTGGTATATCCTTGTATTTATAACAAAGCCGGTTACAAAAGTCAAGAAAAAAAGCGGCCCGCCTGACGGCGGGCCGCTTTGAAACCGGCTATTCCTTGGACTCTCCATCTTTTTTCTCCTCCGGCTCGTACTTGCACTTTGAACAGGCCACGAAATTGCCCTTGGCCTTGCTGTACTTCTGGGACAGGTGGCCGAAACCGCAGCTGGGGCAGGCCTGGTTCACCGGCTTGTTCCAGCTGGCGTACTTGCAGTCGGGATAGCGGCTGCAGGAGTAGAAATTTTTGCCCCGTTTGCTGCGGCGCTCAGTCAGCTCACCGGTGCAGCCCGGCTCGGGGCAGGGCACTCCGGTGGTGATGGATTTTATGTTCTCGCACTTGGGATAATTGGAGCAGGCTAAAAATTTCCCGAACCGGCCCCGCTTGACCGCCATGGGACTGCCGCATTTGTCGCATGTCCCGGCGTCTATCTTCTGGTCATCATCCTCCTCCAGGGGTTTGGTGGTCTTGCACTCGGGATAATTGGAGCAGGCGTAAAACTTGCCGAACCGGCCCCATTTGATGATCATCGGCGCCTGGCAGTTGGGACATTTCATGTCCGTTTTTTCTTCCAGGGATTTCTTCATCTCGGCCTGGCCGGCCTCGGCCGCCTTCAGGTCCTTGGAGAACGGGGCGTAGAAATCCTTCAGCACCTGCAGGCGGTCCAGCTTGCCCTGCTCAATCTTGTCCAGCTCGGTCTCCATATCGGCGGTGAACTGGACCTCGAAGATGTCGGGGAACTTTTCGACCAGTATCCGGCTGACCACTCCTCCCAGCTCGGTGGGCGAGAACCGGCCCGATTCCTGCAGGATGTACTCCCGGTCCACCAGAGTGCTGACGATGGTGGCGTAAGTGGAAGGCCGCCCGATGCCCTGGGCTTCCAGCACCTTGATCAGGCTGCCCACGTTATAGCGCGGTGGCGGCTCGGTAAAATGCTGTTTGGGCAGAAGCTCGGCCAGCTTTAGGACCTCGCCCTTGGTCAGGGGCGGCAGGCTCTTGCTGTCGCCGTATTCTGCCGAGTCGTCCTCCTCTATCCCGTAGGCCGCCAAAAAGCCGTTGAACTTAAGGGTGTTGCCCGAGACCCGGAATAGGTATTTGCCGCAGGCGATGTCGGCGGTGGAGGCCAGGTAGACGGCCGGGTTCATCTGGCAGGCCAGGAACCGGCTGTAGATCAGGCCGTAGACCTTGTGCTGTTCCGGGGTCAGGTAACCCTTGATCTTGTCGGGGTGGCGCTCCACCGCCGAGGGCCGGATAGCCTCGTGGCCCTCCTGGGCCCCCTTGCGCGATTTGTAGTGCAGCGGTTCCGCCGGCAGGTACCCGGCCCCGAATTTTTCCCTGATGTATTCCCGGGCGGCGGCGATGGCCTCCGGGGCCAGCCGCACCGCGTCGGTCCGCATGTAAGTGATCAGTCCGGTGGCGCCCTCGTCTCCCAGCTCGATGCCCTCGTACAGTTGCTGGGCCAGCATCATGGTCTTCTTGGCCGAATAGCCGAAGGCCCTGAAGGCCGCCTGCTGCAAGGTGCTGGTGATGAAGGGCGGATAGGTGTTGCGTTTCTTGTCCTTGGACTCCAGGTTCTCCACCGTGAACTGGCCTGCCTTAAGCCCGGCCAGCACCTTGTCCATGGCGGCCTGGTCGTTGATGGCGGCCTTCTTGCCGTCGATTTTGAACAGCAGGGCCTCGAACGATCCGCCCTCCTTGCCTTGGAGTCGAGCGGCTAAAGACCAGTATTCCTGGGGTTTAAAGGCCTTGATCTCGTCCTCCCGTTCGCAGATCAGCCGCAAAGCCACGGTCTGCACCCGCCCGGCCGAGAGCCCCCGCCTGACGGTGGTCCACAGATAGGGGCTGACCTTGTAGCCCACTATCCGGTCCAGTATCCGCCGGGCCTGTTGGGCCTCCACCTTGTTGTTGTCGATCTTGCCGGGATGGGCGATGCCGCTCTTGATGCTTTCCTTGGTGATCTCGTAGAACATGATCCGGTGGACCTTCTTCTTCTTGCCTTCCTTGATCTCGGCGGCGATGTGCCAGGCTATGGCCTCCCCCTCGCGGTCGGGATCGCAGGCCAGATATATGTTTTCGGCTTCCTTGGCCTTGGCCTTGATCTGGGCCACTAATTTGGCCTTGCCCTTGATGACCACGTACTGGGGCTCAAAGTCCTTGGCCAGGTCCACCCCCAGCTTGCTGGGCGGCAGGTCCCGGACGTGGCCCATGGAGGAGATGACGGCGTAATCGCGGCCCAGGTATTTGCCGATGGTCTTGGCCTTGGCCGGTGATTCAACGATGACGAGATTTTTTGCCATACAAAATATTTTCTATTTACAATGCTGCAGTTTACTTTTGAGTGTTTGGCGTTTGACGTTCAGCGTTTGATTAATGACTGTCCCCTGCCATCCGTTCCTACGATCATTTCCCAAAAATCCGTTCCCTTTACGAACAAGGCCGACTATCATACTAAAATAAAACCTGTCCTGTCAAGGCTTTTCTCTTGACTTTGTCCGTCAAAGAAATTATACTTAAGTTTTAATCCTTTGCCGGTTAGCCGATTGTGATTTTAATTACACAAAATTTAAAACTGATTTTCTATGCGCCTTCCTTCAGAATCCAAACAACAGCTTTTCCTGAAAAATCTCTGGTCCGAGAATCCGGTGATGTTCTCCGGACTCGGCATATTTTTGGCTGTGGCCGGTACCGCCACTGTCAGCCAGGCATTTTTTCTGGGAGCCATCGTCCTTCTTTTACTGCTGTTCAACAGCCTGGTCTCATCGGCGGTGGGCGAGCTGTTCCAGAAAAAGGTCCCCCTCTGGCCCCAGGTGATCCTCTCCTCAATATTGCTGTCGGGCCTGGCGGTTTTTCTGTCCGGGGCCTTTGCCTCCCTGCCGGATAACACCCGGATATTGTATGCCCTGCTGGCGGCCTCGCCTCTGGTGTACTCGCGGGCCCAGCTTCTGTCCTACAACACCACAATTGACAGGGCCATGTTTGATGCCGCCGGAACCGGGGTGGGAACCCTGGCCGTTATGCTGTTCATAGCCCTGATCCGGGAAACGATCGGACAGGGCCGCCTGGCCGGTTTCAGAGTTTTCCCCCCGGCCCCCTGGCCCCTGCTCAATACACTGTTCGGCGGGATCCTCTTGACCGGGATCCTGCTGGCGATCTTCAACCTGCTTGTTAAAAACAAAAAATGACCGCACCTTTCGCCTTATCATTCCTGACCGGACTGCTGGCTCTTAATCCCTGGATCAGCCAGGGGCTGATCCCCACCGCCGCCCAGGGCGCCAGCCTGAACCACCGCCAGGCCTTTTACTACGGACTGCTGGGGGCCTTGACCATGCTGGCATACGGCCTGCTGGCCTGGCTGCTGCATTTCCGGGTTATCGCCCCGTTAAACATGGCGGCCTTTGAACTGCCTTTGCTGTTGCTGATGATGCCGGGGCTCAACTTGGCTTTAGCCAGATTGTTGAAACCCTGGCCCCGGCTGGAACAGAACCTGCCCGTGTTCCATTTGAATTTTCCGGCCCTGGCGGCGGCCCTGGTGCTGCTGCAATATCCGCCGGAATCGTTCGGATTGATGGCCCTGACCCTGCTGGGAATGTCGGCCAGTTTCCTGGTTTCCCTGGTGCTGGTTTCGCACTTGCGGACCCGGCTGGAGACCGGGCTGTTCCTAAAACCGTTGAAAGGCTGGCCCACCTTCCTGCTGGCGTCGGGCATCTTATGGATCGCCTTTCAAGGCCTTTTGATGCTGATCAAATAATATGAACTGATTATCCAACTTACTCAGGAACCTTTATCCGCAAACGTTGTAGTGAGTGGCAACCGAACTATTAACGCAGACGCTGTCGTGAGCATTAGCCGAATGATGGTAACGATTCTATTTGAATTTAAATATTAGCTTAAATAAATAAATCTGTGAAAATCTGTGAAATCTGCGGATCGAATACTTTTGAGATGTTTACCTGAACAAAGTGGATAATCATTTAATGCACATTCAACATGAACACTGAGACCTCTAATATTTCTATGGGAACCTCCCAAATAATACTTGATCTCTTGCCAGGCTTGAACTGCGGGCTGTGCGGCTCTTACCAGGGCTGCCTGGGCTACGCCCGACGGCTGGAGCAGGGCGAGCCCGACCTGGGTCTGTGCCTTCCCGGCGGAGAGAGCCTGCGCTCAAAACTGCTGGAATTCTGGGCCGAGAAGAACGCCGGGATGCAAGCCGAGGTCTCCTTCCTGATCTGCCAGGGCGATTCCCACAAGTCCGCCGACCGGTTTGAGCATCAAGGCATCTCCACCTGCCGGGCAGCCATGCTGACCTTCGGCGGTCCCCGCCAGTGCCTTTACGGCTGCCTTCGTTTCGGGGACTGCGTGGCCGCCTGCCCCTACGGGGCCATCTCGCTGGGCAAGCAGGGCCTGCCCAAGGTGGACTTCACCAAATGCCGGGGCTGCGGCCGCTGCGCCAAGGCCTGCCCCAAGCAGATATTCAAGCTGTCGCCCAAGAGCCAGCAGATATTTTTGGCCTGCAGCAACCAGTCCAAGCACGAAGGCTTCACCGGAGCCTGCCAGAGCGGCTGCACCACCTGCGGGGTCTGCCTGGAGGCCTGCCCCTACGGGGCCGTCAGCTGGGAGGGCTCGCTGCCCAAGATCGACTACCAGCGCTGCCGCTCCTGCTCCATCTGCGTCATCAAGTGCCCTCCCAAGAGCTACATCGACCGGATACCCATCCGGCCCACCGCCTTCATCGGACTGCAGTGCGACGGCTGCGGACAATGCAAACCGGTCTGCCCCACCGACTGCATCATCGGCAAAAAGAACGAGCACCACAAGGTGATCCGGGGCCAGTGCATCGGCTGCGGGCTGTGCTTCGAGGTCTGCCCCCAGAAGGCGGTGACCATGCTGGGAGCCTTGGGACACGTGGACCTGACCAGGTTCTAAAAGATAAAAAATGAAAAATAAAAAATCAAAGATAACAACAGTATCATTTTGCTTGTTGTTATTGCTTGTTTCTTCTGACCCCGGCATCGCCCAGAGCATAGACCAGAGGCTGTTCACCCAGATCCATGAACGCTGGCAGCGGGATTGGCTGGACAAACCGATGGAACTGTTGACCGATGCCGGCGAGGCCGAGATCGGCATTGCCCTCTGCGCCGGGGTGGGCCTGTTCGGCGGTGAGAAGGTCCGGCAGAGCGCCAAGCTGGCCCTGACCGCTGACCTGGCCTCGGCCCTGCTAGTATATGGCATGAAGAACGCAGTCAACCGGCCGCGGCCCGAAGGGCCTACCGAGCGCTCCAATTCCTCCTTCCCCTCCGGACACTCCACCGGGGCCTTTGCCCTGGCCACGGTCTTTGCCCACCAGTATCCCAGGATAGCCATACCCTGTTACACTGCGGCCGCGGGAGTAGCCTTGTCCCGGGTTTATTTGGGAAGACACTATCCGTCTGATGTCCTGGCCGGCGCGGCCATAGGCTTTGCCACGGCCAAGCTGGTGCTGCATTTCAGGAAGGGGATATTGGATTTCGAGTTTGACACCTGGCTGCAAAAGAAGTTTAATAAGGATGAAAGTCCCGCCCCGCCCGACAGCAATACTGCACAGTAATTCTAAACTCAACCAATAACAGAACGCGGGTGTTTGGAATGAAAAAATTGATTTATATAACGTCAGCAATATTGCTGCTTATTATTACATATTTTCTATATAAAACGATTAAACCTGAAGAAAACTTTACACCGTATGTTTTCCAACCAGTTAAAAGGTTGACTTCGAATACAGGTACCTCAAATCAAAACTTGCCGTCAAATAATACTGATTCAGATAACATCATATTTATTAGTGGAGGGAACAACAACTGGATTGGTAGTTTGCACATTGGTAAGCTATATTTCAGAGCTTCGGCATACATACCATCCGATAAAATACCTTTAGATACAAACACTGCTGTTTTCTACCCCAATTTAATTGAACAATCACCCCTTTCAATTGGTGACACCGTGTGGACTTGTTTGCCTGAAGGATATTTTATCACCTCAATTGTTGATTCAATAATTTTCGTATTAAATGATGGTGACCCGGAAAGAAACTTTATTGAATATTCTGCGAAACCAGTAAACTTACCGGATAACTTTTCTAAAAAACAATATACCCCCGTTTTGATTTACAATACTCCACCAATAAAGAATATATACGCAATTCTATCTCAAGACTCTATTAGCAATAGTGATTCTTTATTATTTGAGAATATTTCTAATGATCTATACCCGCGAATGAGTAAAATATGGATTGATACATTTCGTGTAAACCTTGATGAAGAATCCAAGCAACATTACCCTGATACTTTCAAGTTTACCTTTAACAAAGAAATTAATTATTATAAAATAAAAAATAGTAGCACAAACACCCAATTGATATTAGCTGATATGGCCTGGTTTTTTACTGTTTCAGGTATAAGATCTTTTGGTATGTTAATGTTTGGCAAAAATACTAATGGTAAGTATACCTCTCTATGGCTAAACGAGTGGTATAGCAAACCAGAAATGATGGGACACAATATTGAATGTGAAGGCCTTTATTACGATAATGCTGGGCATTTGGTGATGTTACTAACTCATACTGGATGGGAGTGGAGTCGCCGAGAAGTACTATACTTTGACGAACAAACGAACTGTTTCACAATTGATGATTCTTACATCGGTCTATACTAATTATTTTATTTTCTATTTTTAATTTTTGATTTTTAGGGGAAAGACAATGTCCAATCGCCGTAACGAAATCATAGTAGGTGTGGTGGTCCTATCCGCCATCGCCCTACTGATAGCCGCCCTGCTCTGGTTCAACCGCATTGACGTGGGCCGGAATAATTACCTGGTGAAGATCGCCTTTGAGGACGCCGGCGGCATGCGCAACGGCGACCCGGTGACCGTCTCCGGCTTCAGCAAGGGAAAGGTCAAGGATATCGCCCTCAACAAGGCCAAGCCCGGCATCATCGCCACATTGATGCTGGACAGCGACGTAGAACTGAAGAAGGACGCCCAGTTCTGGCTGACCGACGCCAGCCTGATGGGTGACAAGCAGATCTCCATCTACCCCGGGACCTCGGACCAGCCCTACGACATCACCCAGATCCACGACGGCTTCCGCAACCCCGGCCTGATGGAGACCATGGTCAAGATGGGCTACCTGGCCAACGAAGCCGCCCAGCTGATAGGCAGGATGAAAAACGACCTGGCCACTCCGGAGAACATCAAAAACGTTTCTTCCACCTTAAAGAATTTGGACCAGGCCTCCCAGCAGCTTAGCCTGATGGCTTCCCAGAACCGCCAGGCCCTTACCCAGACGGTACAGGACGTAAACAAGCTGATCTCGCCCAACAAGGCCAAGCTGGACAGCACCATCCAGAGCCTGTCCCGGGCCAGCGCCAACCTGGATTCCATTTCGTATAAGATAAACTCCGGCCAGGGCACCGCCGGACAGCTGGTGAATAATAAAGAGTTATACGAGGACATGAAGAAGACCAACAAGCAGCTGCAGGATCTGATAGCGGATATCAAGGCCAATCCCAAGAAGTATTTGACGGTGGAGATATTCTAAATAACGATCCATAGCCCAGCCCTTAAGGGCTGGGCTATGGAAATATTATATCTAATGCAATGTAAGATGAAATTATCTATCATCACGGCCATACACGATCAACTGGCATACAACAAACTGTTCTATGAATCGCTCATAAAAAACACCTTCCACCCCTTTGAGCTGATCATCATAAACAACAATTCCACCGACGGCTCCGGCAAGTATTTTAAAGATCACAACGCCATAGTCATCGACAACCAGGAAAACGTGGCCTACTCCAAGGCGCAGAACATGGGCCTGGACGTATCCACCGGCCAGTATCTGGCCTTTCTGAACAACGACCTGTATCTGTCAAAACACTGGGATAAAAAACTGATCGATTACCTGGAACAATACGGTTTGGACATCATCTCCCCGGTGGGGATCGAGAACATGGAGACCGCCAGGGCCACCAAAGCCTATATGCGGAAATGGCGGCGGGTAAATCTGATCCAGCGTTTTAAAACGCATTTGGGATTGGCCTACACAAAGAATGACCTGCGGACCCTGATCCGGAATATGTACGGCGACTGGGACAAATTCACGGCCAGGCGGGCGCTTAAATTCAAACGTTTCATCTATCCCGGTATTGCCGGGAATGCCATCCTTACCAACCGGAGGTTCTTTGACATCATCGGTAGGTGGAATGAGCAGGTCAGCTCCGCCGACTACGACCTGCTGATCCGTTCCGGCAAGAGCCAGGTTGAGACCGGCCGGGTGCAGGCCTCGGCGGTGGCGGGCGACGTGTTCATCCATCACTTCATCAAGGCCACCACCAGGGTCAAAGACAAGCAGGTTGAAACCTGGAACAGATTGGCTGACGTGGCCGAGCATTACACGGCCCCCGACCTGTATTACCTGAGGCGTCCCCTGGTGTCGGTCATAATTGCCGCCAAAGGCCGGCCCGGTTATTTTGAAAAGACCCTGCTGAGCCTTAAGGGTCAATCAGAACAGGATTTTGAGATCATATATTTCAGCGACGGAGCAGAACCGGGATATCAAAGCTTGGCCGATCAATACCGCAGATCGTTCAAACACCCCATCCAAACCGTTCCCGGCATCCCCGGCAGCAATACCGGAGCTTTGGCCAACCAGGCGGCCAGAATGGCGCGCGGAGACTATCTGGTCTTTCTTAACGGGGACCGGATACTCCACCACCGTTTCATTGAGCGCCATCATGCCCGGCGCAAACCAGGCGTTTTTTTATGGAGCAGCCCCGTCGCCTTAACGGAAGAGGCGGCAAACAAATTAACCAATGAAGCCGTTATCTCCAGATCTTTGGAAAATGAGTGTTTCCGGCAGGGGCAATGCGATCCCTCCACGGTAAAATACGGTTCCTACAGCCCTTTTATAAACCGGTTGTTAAATTTAGCTCTTTCCTGCGGCGCCAATATCCTTGGAGCCGGCGATAAACCGCTTGCAAACGATCACGATTTTTCCCTGTTCAAAGGCGACTTCTACCGGGTCAATGGTTATGACCAGGGACTGGCCGGCCCCGGCCGGACATATTTCGACCTGCTCCGGCGGCTGCTAAAAGCCGGAATAAAGCCGCGGTCAGTCAATTACGAAGCCATACAATACAGCCTGAGCCGTTTGGATGAAAAAGCAACAAACACGGCAGTGGATCCCGGCGGTACTGAAGACCCCGGTTCCTATTTTACCCTTAACGGTCTGGCCAAGCTAAAAAGCCTCTCAGATCTATGACCCCCGAAAAAGTAAGGGTGGGTCTAAGACCCGCCCCGATAAAAAGAAACACGATAAATGAAAAACAAGCTCACCCCCAAAACCAATTTCGTCTGCCAGTCCTGCGGGTTCGAAAGCTCCAAATGGATCGGCAAGTGCCCGTCCTGCCAGGGCTGGAACACCTTTGTGGAAGAGCTCAAGCGGGCCGACCTCCGTCCTGCCAAGAACAAGGCTTTCCGGCAGCTGGCCCCTTCACTCCCCCAGACCCTGAGTCAGATCGAGCTGAAGGACGGCCAGCGCCTGCTCTCCGGCATCTCGGAATTCGACCGGGTCACCGGCGGCGGGCTGGTATCAGGCTCGTTGACCCTGATCGGCGGAGATCCCGGCATCGGCAAGTCCACCCTCACTTTACAACTGGTGGACAAGTTGGCCGCTTCCGGCCAAAAAGTGCTTTACGTCTCCGGCGAGGAATCTTTGGCCCAGATCAAACTGAGGGCCCAGCGTTTGCAGGTCAACTCGGACAATTTGTTATTGTTGTCCGAGACCGTTCTGGAGAACGTGCTGGAAACGGTCCGCAAGCTCTCCCCCGATATTTTGGTGATGGATTCCATCCAGACCATCTACCGGACCGACCTGGATTCGGCTCCCGGTTCGGTGGGGCAGGTCCGGGAATGCGGGGCCGAGCTGATGAGGCTGGCCAAAACGGATAACGTGGCCACCATTCTGATCGGCCATGTCACCAAAGAGGGCGTCATCGCCGGGCCCCGGACCCTGGAGCACATGGTGGACACCGTGCTTTATCTGGAGGGCGAACGGCACCACGCCTACCGGATCCTGCGTTCGGTCAAGAACCGTTTTGGTTCCACCAACGAGATCGGAGTCTTCGAGATGCAGGAAACAGGAATGGTGGAAGTTTCCAATCCCTCAAAAGTATTTCTGTCGGAGCGCACCCGGGAAATACCGGGATCAACCGTGGTCTGCTCGCTGGAGGGCACCCGCCCCCTGCTGGTGGAGATCCAGGCCCTGGTGTCTCCGGCCTCCTACGGCAATCCCCAGCGGGTTCCCACCGGATTCAATCATAGAAGACTGTCCATGCTTCTGGCGGTGCTGGAGCGCCGGGCCGGGTTGAATCTGGGAATGCACGATGTCTTTGCCAACATCGCCGGGGGCTTAAAACTGGAGGAGCCGGCCGTGGATCTGGGTATCGCCGCCGCCGTGGCCTCGGCCTTCAAGAACAAGAACGCCGACCCCGATACCGCGGTGGTCGGCGAGATAGGACTGGGCGGAGAGATCCGGAGCGTCAGCCAGCTGGGCAAAAGGATCAATGAAGCCCAGAAACTTGGTTTCAAAAGGATGATCATCCCGGCCCATAACCAGCGGGCCGCCGGAAATTCCAGGATCCAGCTGATCGAGGTCCGCTTTCTTTCCGAAGCCCTGCAGGCGCTGATAGCATAAACGCTGGCCTGACACTTATACAAATATTTCGTCCATGTTCTTAGCAAATAATTATTGACGTTGATTTTAGTTTTCCTCTGTGCCGCAATATCTCTGTGGCATAACAGAATGTTATTTAATGAGAGGACTGAATGAAGATCAGAAAACTTACCATCAAAGACTATCCCGAGCTGATCCGTCTTTGGGACCGGGCCAAACTGCCCGCCAAGCCCAAAGGCCGCGACAGCCGGGCCCATATCGCCAAAGAGATGGCCTGCAACCCCGATTTTTTCATAGGAGCCTTTGAGCAGGACATGATGACCGGCGCCATCATCGCTTCCCATGACGGCCGCAAGGGCTGGCTGAACCGGATCGCGGTGGATCCCGACTACCGCCGCCATGGCCTGGCCCAAAAACTGACCATGGCCGGAGAAAAGGCATTGAGAAAACGCGGCATCAAGATATTCGGACTGCTGATCCACGAGTACAACACCGCTTCGCTGAAGCTGGCCCAGAAGATGGGATATAAGGTCCACAATGACATCTTGTATCTTACCAAAAGAAACGGAGATCACATCTAAATGCCTTATGTATCTGCCATCATCGTGGCCGCCGGCAGCGGAGTAAGGCTGGGGGCTGGGGTTCCCAAGGCTTTTGTCAGGTTGAACGGACAACCGATGGTGGAATATTCCCTGCAGGCCTTTCAGGAATGCCAAAGCGTTGCGGAGATCATTCTGGTGAAACCGGCCTTCTATCAGATCAACGGTTTGAGGTATTTCGGCAAATACTCCAAACTTTCGGCCATCGTATCCGGCGGCAAAGAACGGCTGGACTCGGTCCGGTCCGGTTTGAACATGGTTGCCCCGGGGTTAAGGGTCATTTTGATCCACGACGCCGCCCGGCCCCTTATCCGGGCGGAGCAGATAACAGCCGTGGCCAGGGCCGCCGAAAAGCACGGGGCCGCTATCCTGGCCGCCCCGGTCACCGACACCATCAAGAAAACCAGCGGCGGCAGGATCACCGGTACGGTGGACCGCTCCCAATTATGGCGGGCTCAGACCCCCCAGGGGTTTAAAATGCCGGTTCTGCAAAGATCCCATTTTAACCGGAAAAATATCCCCGCCACCGACGACAGTCAGTTGGTGGAAATGATCAAGGTAAAGGTCCGCATCGTCCCCGGAAACGATGGAAATATCAAAGTAACAACACCTTTAGACCTGGAGATCGCGTCATGGCTGTTAAAAAAGAAAAAATGAGAATAGGACTTGGTTACGACATCCACCGCCTGGTCAAAGGCCGCAAGCTGACCTTGGGCGGGGTAACCATCCCTTATCCCAAGGGGCTTTTGGGGCACTCCGACGCCGATTTGCTGTGCCATGCCATTGCCGACAGCCTGCTGGGAGCAGCGGCCCTGGGCGACATCGGACAGCATTTCCCCAACACCGACAAGCGCTACAAGGATATCTCCAGCCTGATATTATTAAAGTATGTTTTAATACTGACCCGAAAGGCAGGTTATACCATCAATAACATTGACTGCATGATCGCGGCCGAAGCGCCCAGGCTGGCTCCCCACATCACGGCCATGCGGAGAAACCTTGCCTCCGCCCTGAAGCTAAGGTCATCGCAGGTCTCGGTAAAAGCCACTACCAACGAAGGACTGGACGACATCGGGAAAGGCCGGGGCATCTGGGCCCAGGCGGTCTGCCTGCTGGAGACGATCAAATGAGCATGGAGCAACTGGCCAATACTCTGGCCTCCCAGGGCGGCTGGTGGGCCTATCTGACCATTTTTACTGCCACCTTTCTGGAAGGCGTTTTTCCTCCCGCCCCCAGCGATGTGGTGGTCATCTTTTGCGCCATACTGGTGGGCCAGAATCAGCTTCACTGGTTTCCCGGATTCCTGTCGGCTTTTCTGGGGGGATCGCTGGGCGCCCTTTTGGTTTATTGGATCGGAATTAAAAAAGGCCGGGACTATTTTCTATCCAAGCCCCGCCCCTTTCTTTCGCCCTCCAGGCTTATCCTGATGGAAGGTCATTTTGCCAGATACGGAAACCTGATCCTGGCTCTGAACCGGGCCGTGGTAGGCGGCCGCTCCTTCGGGTTTTTGATTGCTGGATTGACCGGCTACAGTTTTAAAAAGGTATTGCTTTACGGCCTGCCCGGGATCGCCCTGTGGTATGGGCTGCTGTTCTGCCTGGGTATTTTCTTCGGCGCCCAGGCCAAGCAATTCGTCAACGTCATAATCATAGTGGTGATGTCCCTGCTGGCCTTGAGCCTGGTCTCGGCCCTGGTCACCAAAAAACTGATAAAATAGAACTCTGCTGACGGCAGCATTGTAAAATAAAAAGCCCTCCCGCCATTGCGGGAGGGCTTTTTATTTTGGAGAAATTATCTCACGGTGTCCTTTAGTTCTTTGCCGGCCTTGAAAGCCGGGACCTTCTTGGCAGCGATCTTGATCTCTTTGCCGGTCTGGGGATTGCGTCCGATCCTGGCCTTTCTTTTCTTGACCGAGAAAGTTCCGAATCCCACCAAAGTAACCGTGTCGCCTTTCTTCAAAGCTTTGGCGATGGCATCAAACACGCCGCTGACGGCTTTGGCTGCCTCGACCTTGGTGCAAGTTTCTTTTGCGACAATCTCGATTAACTCCGATTTATTCATTACTGATATCCCTCCTTTCGCTTTATAAAATTAGAACTGTTGTTTTCGTTAACGCTATTAGTATAGCATTTACGCCATTTGCCGTCAAGACTTTTTTTGAAATATTTTAAATATTTTAAAACAACGACACTGGATCAATCTCTACGCTGATTCTGACGCCGGGGGGCAACGGGAGATCCAGGCACCTTATCGCAGACTGCAGGGCCGAGGGCCGGGGAGCTTTAATCAGAAGCTGCCAGCGGTACCTTCCCTTAAGGCGGAACACCGGGGAAGGGGCCGGTCCCAGCAATTCGGCCTCGCCTTTGAAGCCCTGCGCCTGCTTACCCATCTCACCGGCAAAGCTCATCCCCTGCTGTTCCTGGCCGGCCGAGACCGTTATCAAGGCCAGATGGGAGAACGGTGGATAGCAGTGTTCCATACGGTCCTTGGTCTCCTGTTTCCAAAATCCGAGATAGTCGTGATCTTTGGCCCAGACCATCACCGGATTATCGGGAAGCCTGGTCTGAACCATCACCAGCCCTGACTGTTCGCCCCGGCCGGCCCGGCCGGCCATCTGGGAGACCAGTTGAAAGGCCCTTTCCTGCGACCTGAAATCGGGCAGGCCCAATATGTCGTCCACGTTGATAATGCCCACCAGCGAGACCCCTGGAAAATCATGCCCCTTGGCTATCATCTGGGTTCCCAGCAGGATCATGGCTTCCTTATTGTAGAAGCTCTGCAGCAAACGTTGATGCGCCCCTCTGCGCACTGTGGTATCGGCGTCCATCCGCAGCACTCCGGCTTTGGGAAACTTTTTCTCAAGCTCCTCTTCCAGCCCCTGAACCCCTTTGGCGTTGAAAACAAAATCACCAGAATGGCAGGCCGGACATGCATCCACTGGTCTACGGGTATATCCGCAGTAATGACAGAGCATCTTGGGACCCTTAAGATGATAGGTCAGGCTGATGCTGCAATTGGGACAATTGACGATCTGCCCGCAGCGGCGGCACTGGACATAAGGAGCAAAACCCCTCCGGTTTAAAAGCAGCATCACCTGATTTTTATTATTTAAAGTCTCCCCGATGGCCTGTTCCAATTGAGCCGAAATAAGGCCCGACCCCGATAGCTGGGATTTCAGGTCTACCAAGACAACTTGCGGCAGTTTTGACTTTCCCGCCCTCTTTTCCCAACTGAACAGTCTGAATTTTCCGGCTACTGCTTTGTGATAGCTTTCCACCGAGGGGGTGGCCGAGCCCAGTATTACCGTGGCCTCTTCGGCCTTGGCCCTTACAATGGCCAGGTCCCTGGCGTGATAATACGGCCGGGCGTCCGATTGTTTGTACGAAGGATCGTGCTCCTCGTCCACCACTATCAGGCCCAGGTATTTTAGCGGGGCAAAGACCGCCGAACGTGTTCCCACCACCACCCGCACTTTTCCCTGCCTTACCATTTCCCAAGTATCCAGCCTTTCGCCCTGGCTCATCCCGCTGTGCCACAGAGCCACCTGCCCCAGCTTGGACTGGGCCCGGGATATCATCTGCGATGTCAGCCCTATCTCCGGAACCAGTATCAGCACCGAAAGTCCCGATTTGATTGCCTGCCGGGCAGCCTGAAGGTAGAGTTCTGTCTTGCCGCTACCGGTAACGCCGTGAATCAGGTTCACCCTGAATTTTCTTTGTTCCAGATCCCGGCTGATCAGTTCCAGAGCCTGGGATTGTTCACCGGTCAGGACTGGTTCGGCTTTGGTTGTTTCAGCATAGTCAGTCAGGGGCAACCTGAACGACTGGCGGCTCTCCCAGCGGGCCAAACCTTTTTTTACCAATGCTGCGGCTGCGGTCTGGCCGTTTAAAATCCCGGCCGGGTGTATTTCCTTTTCCCGGCTTAACTTTTCCAGCAGCGCTCTTTGTTTGAGAGCCCGGGCCGGGAGTTCTGCCAGAGCGTTGAAAACCAGCCATCTTTGTTTTTTGGCCATAACTGTTTTTTGCCAGGCCAGCCTTTTTTCCAGAGTTCCTTTGGCCGCCAGCCGGTTGATCACCTGTTTGATCCCGAAACCAAAACGCTGAAGGAGATAATATTCAGCAGTCTCTCCCCGTTCCTTTAGCAGATTCAACAGGCCCAAGTCTTCCAACTCTTCATCACCGCTCACTGCCTTTTCCCTAAGGGAGATCAGCGCCTTTTGCCTGGCAGCCAGCCCCGGAGGCAGGGCGGCCCGGATGGCCTCGCCCCAGGCGCAGCCGTAATAAGAAGCGGCCCAGCCGGTAAGTTCCAGCAGGCCTGGAGTTAATACTGGCTCCTGATCAGGGATTTCCAATATAAGTTTGGCTTTGTGATTGGTGTTTCCGGACAGAGCTACCACATAGCCCATCATCTCCCGGCTGCCCAAAGGAACCCGCACCCGCATCCCCGGGCAAATGCTGTCAGACATTTTCTCCGGGACCTCATAAGTAAAGGGACGGCTTCCAGGCAGCGGCAGAGCCACTTCGGCGTATTTTAAATTGGCACTTGACAAAACGATGATTTTATTTTATGCTTGGTAGTGATGAATGACATATTGAAATATTATTTGGCCCTGCTGTTGTTGTTGCCGGTTTGGGCCCGAGCCGATTTCGGAGACAACCCCGGCGAATATTCCTTCCCCACCGGGGTGGCGCTGGACGGACAGGGCCACATCTATGTAACGGAGCTGGGCAATGACCGGATCCAAAAATTCAGCCCCGAGCTTGAGCCTCTGCAAAGCTGGGGCCGTTTTGGACAGGACTCGGCTGATTTTGACGACCCGGTCTCGCTGACCATTGCCCCCGACGGCAACATCTACACGGTGGACAGCGGCAACCGCCGGATACTGGTATCCGGCCAGGAAGGCGGCCTATTGTACCAGCTGCCCCTCCCAGATTCATCCCGCTGTTACGGGATCGTCATCGCCGCCAACGGCAATATCTATCTCAGCGACCAAGCGCAGGACATGATCTACATCTTGAGCCCCGAAGGACTGCTGCTGGAAACGATCGGACAGCCAGGCAGCCAGCCCGGTCAGCTGCGCAAACCCCGGGGCCTGGTCTTTGACGGTGAAGGCCGTCTTTATGTGGTTGACACCGGCAATAACCGGATTTGCGTCTTCTCTCCCCAGGGAGAATATCTTTCCAGCTGGGGGACCTACGGCGAAAATGAAGGAGAATTTGATTCGCCCTCCGGCATCGCCCTTAGTGCCAGCGGGCAGATCTTCGTCACCGATTCGGGCAATGACCGTTTTCAGGAATTTTCGCTGGAAGGCGTTTTTCAAAGCACCGGCGGAGGCAGCGGCAGCGAACCCAATCAGTTCTATAATCCCCAGGGAATTACTTTAGACGATAGCGGGAACCTGTACATCGTAGATTGCGACAATCACCGGATACAGTTATTCAACACCCAGTAAACAATCACCAATTCTCAAAAGCCTGCCTGATTATTTCCTCGGCCAGCTTATCCGAGGCCTTCCCGATCCCCACTCTTTCCTCTTCCTGATCCGGAAGGTAAGTGCTCCAGGCGCTTAAGGCAAGGTTCTCCCAGAGGACCTTGCCTTGGTCATTTTTAACGGTCACCGCCGCCGTAATGGTGATCTTGTATTCCGAGACCACTTCCTGGGCGCTGTATTTAAGGGGATCCCTGCTGTAGCTTTTGATTTCTATGTCCATCACCCCTTCGGACTTCTCGGGCTCCGCCAACTTCACCGATCCGTCCCTGGTAATGGCGGTCATCACCGACTTGGTTATCAGGTCCGGCAGCCGGTAATCTCCGGTGGCATTGGCGGCCACCGGCACCCCCATTGTTTTGAAGGGCAGCCGGCCGCTGTGAAAAGAGTAACAACCGGACAAGCCAAGCAACAAAAGCCATCCCGGCCAAAACATCAGGCCGCGGGGTGGCGTTTTTTTATTTCCGACTTTCATCTATTTCCTTTGCAAAAAAGCCAAAGTTTCTATATGATAGGTCTGAGGAAACATATCGGCCAGACATATCCCGGTTAACAGATAATCCGATTTGATGATCTCCTTCAGATCACGGGCCAAAGTGGCCGGATCGCAGGAAAGATAAGCTATCTTTTGGGGCTTGAGCCTGGTCAGTTCCCGGATCACTTCCGGCCGCAGACCGCTGCGGGGCGGATCGCAGACCACTGCGTCGGCCTGCTGAACTTTTCCCAAAAGCACTTCGGCCGGGCCGGCCATGAACTCGGCATTGGTGATCCCGTTCATTCTGGCGCTGTCCCTGGCGTCATCCACCGCCTGGGTCGAAGACTCTATTCCCAGCACCTTGCCAGCCGCTGCAGCCAGCTGCAGGGAGATGGCTCCGGCCCCGCAATAAAGATCAACCGCCTGCTGCCGGCCGGTCAACTGCAGTTCATCTTTTATCCGGCGGTACAGCACTCCGGCCGTAAGCTGGTTCACCTGCCAGAAAGATCCGGCCGAGAGCTTGTACCTGATCCCGTCCAGTTCTTCTTCCATCTGGTTTTCTCCGGACAACAGTTTCCATTTTTTTCCCAGGATGGTGTTGCCAGGCTCGGCATTCAGATTCAACCATACCGAAACAACTCCGGAAATGGCGGACAACGATTCTATCACTTCCGGATATATTTTGTCCTTGGTACAGACCAGGGTCAATGATATTTTATCCTGATACTGGCCGTAACGAAGGACCAAGTGCCTCAATATCCCATTGTTGGTCAGTTCATCATATCCCGGCACCTTTGCGGTCAACAGGATCTCCCGGGCTTGCTGGAAAACCCGGTTTAAACCGGGCTGGATGATGGGGCATTCGTCGATCGGAACCACCTGGTGGCTGCCCTGCCGGTAATAGCCGATGACTAGTTTGCCTTTGGACTGGGAAACCGGGTACTGGGCCTTGTTGCGGTAATGCCAGGGGGAGCCTTCTGACAGGACCTCGATCCCGGCATCCTTGATGCCGCCGATCCTGGCCAAGGTCTGTTCCAGGATTGTTTTTTTGTGCTCCAGCTGGCGGGGATGATCCATCATCTGCCACTGGCAGCTGCCACAGTCCCCGAAATAGAGGCAGGCTGGCTTGATCCGCTGGGGACTATGGTTGACGATGGATACTATCGCGGCCCGGCAGTATTTCTGGTGGGCGTCAAATACCCGGACCCGCACCTGGTCGCCGGGCAGCCCGTAGGGCACGAATACCGTTTGTCCCAGATGCCGCCCTACCGCATCCCCGCCGCAAGCCATGCTGTCCAGCCCCAGTTCAATGATATCCCCCTTTTTTAGCATGCTTTTTCCTCATCCAGCCGGGCCAGCAGCACCAGTGCATCTTCATCCTGATAATACTTTTTGCGGACGGCTATTTCTTTGAAATTGAATTTATGATAGAGGCTGATGGCGGTGACGTTGGAGGCCCAGACCTCCAGCGAAGCGGTCCGGCAGCCCTTGCTTTTAACCAGTTTGAGCATGCGGTCCAGTATCAGGCTTCCGTACCCCCGCCCCTTAAGGTCCGGCCGGACCGCCAGGTTGCCCAGATGAAACTCGTCCAGCACGATCCAGCCCAGGCCGTAGCCGATCACCTGAGAATTCATGGTCAGGACAACCGGGTACTTTCCGGGGTCATCCTCCAGTTCCTGCCGGAACATCGCTTCGCTCCAGGGATCGGAAAAGCTGGCCTGCTCTATGGCCAATACTTCGGGCAGATGGCCTTCCGTCATTCTCTCTAATTCTACCCTGATCTCAGGCATGCCGCTTGACCACAGCATCAGAGGGACGGATGTAAAACGCATCCAGCTCTTCGGCCGGTACAAATTTGTTTTGATTCATTTCTTTTAAAGCCAGCCTGACCAGGCCGCTGATCTCAGGGCCGTTGACATATGCTTCATCCAGCATCAGTTCCGGGTATGATAGTGATATCATCTCCCGGTAGGCATAAGCTCCGCTGCCGAATACTTTTGTCCGGGGAGACAATTGGGAAAGCCAGGCTTGGGGTTCTATCACCTGGTATGCTGAGACCGGCTCGCTGGCCCCGTTTTCAGACCGGTATAAGGCCGTGTAGACCTGGCCCTTTTTGGCGTCCAGCAGCGGAGACAATTCACCGGAAAAACCCTCCGGCAGGCAGGCCATGGCATCCAGCGTGTTGAGAGGCAAAAGCCGGATGCCGGAACCCATGGCCAGACCCTGGGCAAAGGAGATCCCCACTCGCAGGCCGGTAAAGGATCCAGGTCCCACAGTGACCGCCAGCCAGTCCGTTTCAGATAGCTTCACCTTTGCCTTGGCCAGGATGTTGCCCAGTTCAAAAGAAAGCCTCTCGGCCTGCTGACTGCCAGCATCCTGTGATATCGAAGCCAAAATATCATCCTCCCGGCAAACGGCCATGTTCAGCCAGGGGCCGCTGGTGTCAATTATTAAACCTGTCATTCCAGTTATTTCCTGATATTTTGATCTCAATTTTCCGGGTCTGCTGGTCCAGCCTGGTCAAATGAATATCCAGCCGGTTTTCCGGCAGGATATCACGGATCCGCTCCGGCCATTCCAGGATGGATATTCCCCGGCCGTAAAGATATTCCGTGATGCCGATCTCCTCGGCTTGGGCTGAGTATTCCAGCCGGTACAGGTCCAGGTGATAGATATCGCAGATCCCCTGGTACTCGTGGATCAGACCGTAACTGGGGCTGACCGCGATCTCCTTTGACTGCAGGCCCCGGCAGATGCCCTGGGTCAGGGTGGTCTTGCCGCTGCCCAGATCGCCCCACAGGCAGACCACATCTCCGGGCAATAAATGGACGGCCAAGTTTTGACCAAAGGTTTGGGTCTGTTCGGCGGAGTTGGTGGTAATATTAAAAGGATGTTTCCCGGAAGTCATATATGCTCTGAATTTATTGCTGGCTTCATTTCGGGGTCAGCCGGCACACCGGCAGGATCATCTCTTCCATCGAAATCCCGCCGTGCTGGAATGTCCCCTCATACCGCTTGCGGTATTCTTCGTATTTGGTAGGATAGACCAGATAATAATCCTCCTTGGCCACCAGATACTGCAGGCCGGTAAAATCCTCGGGCAGCATGTATTCCAGCGGCTTCTTGATCCACAACACCTGGCGGGGATCGCATGAGATGTTGGTGCCCGACTTGTAGCGAAGATTGGCGCTGGTGTCCCGGCCGGCCTGAATGATGGTGGCCCGCCTGCCCTGCAGCGATCCGTGATCGGTGGTCACTATCACCTGCCTTTTTTGTTTGGCTGCCTGCTGCAGGATATTCAGCACGTCGGAATTGGCGAACCAGGTGCGGGTCAGGGAACGGAAGGCCTTTTCGTCCGGGGCGATCTCCTGCAGTACCAGTGATTCGGCCCGGGAGTGAACCAGAATATCCATGAAATTTACCACCACTGCCGCCAACGAAACATTCTGCCAGGAGCCGAACACCTTTTTCAACTCCCGTCCTTCGTCAATATTGTATATTTTTGAATAGCGGAAATCCGCCGGGTGGGGAACCTTCAGTCTTTGCAGCTGCAGTTCCAAAAGCTGATGCTCATGCCGGTTCAGGCTGGCTTCGCCGGCGTGCCCGCCTTTTTCCCAGAACTGGGGATAATTCCGGGCCAGCTGTGACGGGTACAACCCGCTGAAAATGGCGTTGCGGGAATACGGCGTGGCGGTGGGCAGGATGGAATAATAATGCTCCCGCTTGATATCGAACCACTCCTTTAAATAGGGTTCCAGCAGCAGCCACTGATCAAGCCTCATGCAGTCCAATACCAGTAATAGACATTTCTGGTTACTCTTCAAAGACGAAAGCAGATACCGCTCCACCAGGTCGGGGGATAGGATCGGACGGGAAGCACCGTGCATCCAATGAATGTAATTTTCTTCGATGAACCGGCCGAACTCCAGATTGGCCTCCTTCGTGATGTCTTCGTGACTCTGGTGCAGTCCCTGGTCGGGCAGTTCGGACAACCGCAGATCCCATTCGGTTAGCATCTGATAATGCTGGCACCAGCCCTGCCAGTCCAGCGAAGGATAATCGAAATTTCGCAGGCCATTCAACTGGGAAAGATATTCTTTGCTGGCCTGCCCTTCCACCAAATGCCGTGATTCCAACACTCTCCGGCAGGAAGCCAGCACCTGGGCCGGATTCAGGGGCTTCAGCAAAAAGTCATCGATCTTCTGGCCCAGGGCCTGTTCCACCAGTTCTTCCTTTTCGTTCTTGGTAGCCATGATGGCCGGAAGCTCCGGCCACAGGTGGCGCAGAGCGTTTAAGGTGGCCAGTCCGTCCATTCCCGGCATCATCTCGTCCAGCAGCACCAGGTCAATATCATTTTCCTTGACCCGGACCAGCGCTTCCTCCCCCGAAGCTGCCGGGATCACAATAAAGCCCTTGTTCTGCAACAGCAGGATCTGGGATTTCAACAGCTCAATTTCATCGTCCACCCAAAGTATTTTATACGGTCGTTCCATCACCATCCCTTAAAGCGATTTAGTATTTGAGGGCAGGGGCAGGTTGATTACAAAAGCGGTGCCTGCTCCCGGCCGGCTGTACAGCAGTTTGATCCTTCCCCCGTGGTAATCCTCGATTATCCTTTTGACCAGGGAAAGCCCCAGCCCCCAGCCCACCGACTTGGTGGTGAACCCGGGCCGGAATATTTTGGGCTGGTTCTTGGGATTGATCCCCCGGCCGTTGTCTTCCACTGTGATCTCCAATTTTGAGCCGTTGCGGCTGACCTTGATCTTGATCAGGCCGCCAGGCCCTTCAATGGCATCAATTGCGTTCTTTACCAGGTTCTCCACCGCCCACAGGAAAAGCTCGTTGTTTAAGGCTGCTTCGCAGGTCTGCTGATAATCTTCCTCAAATGAAATATCCTTGCCCATGTTGGCCACCCGGCGCCGGAAATAATCCACCGCTTCTGTAGTCAACCTGGTAACTTCCACCGGCTGCAATTTGGGAATGGATCCGATCTGGTTGAAACGGGCCAGCACCTTGTTAAGGTGAGCCAGGTCCTTTTCCATCTCGGGAACCACATCGGCCGGCGGATGCCCTCCGTCTTTGAGCAGGGTCAGCCATCCCATCAGCGAGGAGATGGGCGTGCCAAGTTGGTGGGCTGCTTCCTTGGCCAGGCCCACCCACACCGCCCGCTCTTCATTGATCTTGATGGTGCGGAAGCCGATGAATCCGATCCAGACAAAAAGGGCTACCACCACCAGCTGAATAATGGGGATGAACCGCAGTTCCCTTAAAACGCCGGGTTTCCCGTAATGAACGGTGACCACGTTGCTGGAGTCCTGCCCCAGGGTCATGGTGATAGGCTGGTTCTGGTGATCCAGTTCCCCGATGGCCGTTTTCAGCTGATAAAAAGGCTCTTCCGGAACAAGTTTCTCCCAGCGTCCGGCCACTTCGGGTGGAATGACCTGCTGGTCGAACTCCATTCCCTTGACATCGATCCCCCGCCAGGCGATGGGCAGGCCCTGGCGGTCTGTCACGATCACCGGGAAGTTGATGTTCTGGATGACCTCCTCAAATATTATTCCGGTCTCGGGCGATTCCCCGGCCGGTTCGGGCAGGGCGGCTGTCATGCAGAACCTGGCAAACACCCTGGACATGATCCTGGGCTCTGACTCCAGCCTTTTGATCAGCCCAACCGTGTAGACCAGAGACGCTGCCACCATCAGCAGCGCTCCAATAAAAAGATATGCCCGCCACACCTGGGACCAGCGGGAATGCGGTTTGATGAAAGAAGCCATTGGGCAGTATCCTTATTTGGTTCTGTGTCTGGCCTGAAGGCTCTAAGATTGGCACTAAAGCAATTAAAACGGCTGAACTAATCCGGATCAGAGATACTATCTTAATTGTTCAGCGGACTGAGATCTGCGTGAAAAATTCTAATGCTTCACCAGATCGCGCCCGCCGGCTTTGGCCTTATACAGACACTTGTCAGCATAGTCTATCAACTGGTCCTTTTCCGAGCCGTTCTCGGGGTAGCTGGAGACTCCCAAACTGACCGTAATGCCTGGTAAGGGATTTTTCTGAGCATCGATCAGCGCGTGTTTTTTAACGGCCAGCCGGATCCGTTCAGCCAGTAATACTGCATCCTTTTTAAGAGTCTCCGGCAGTACCAGCATGAACTCCTCACCTCCGTAACGGGCCACCAGGTCCACTTCCCGGGCCTGCTGTTTAAGTATCTCGGTCACAGTCTTCAATACCAGGTCTCCCACTGGATGCCCGAATTTGTCGTTGAACTTCTTGAAATGGTCTATGTCCAGCATAATCAGAGCCAGGGGATGCTTGTAACGCTTGGCCCGGTTGAGTTCCCGTTCAAAGAAGCTCTGGAAGTAACGGTGGTTGTTGATCCCTGTCAGACCGTCGGTCACCGCCAGCTGTTCGGTCTCCTGGTAAAGCCTGGCGTTTTCCACCGCCACCGATATCTGGGTGGCCAGAGTGGACAGCAGGTTCAGGTCTATCCGGTCGAAATCCCCTATGACATCGCTCTCCACATTGATCACACCGATCACCCGGCCCTTTAGTTTCAGGGGAACCGCCATCTCCGACCGGGTGCGCTGGTCAATGCAGATATAAGAAGGTTCTTTGCTGACGTCATTGACAATGATGGACTCTCCGGTCAACCCGGCCCGGCCGGTAATTCCTTCGCTGCCTATCTTCACCCGGCGGCCGGTCTCTTTTACGTTTTCGGGATAGCCCAGGCTGGCCATCAATTCCAGTTCACCCCGCAGGGAATCGCTCAACAAGATAGCGATCTTGGGATAGCTGAATGTGTCTTTAAGGATGGTGCAGACCTGGTTCAGCAGATCCTGAAGCTGCAGGGTGGAACTGACGGTAGTGCCCACGTTGTGCAGGGCCGAAAGGTCGCGGACGTTGCGCTGGGCTTCCTGATAGAGGTGCTTGGCCTGGCCGTAAAGACGGGCGTTGTCCATGGCCACGGCCACCTGGCTGGCCAGGGTGGACAACAGTTGGGCATCCGACTGGTCAAAAGCGTCAAGCTTGTCGTCCTCAATGCTCAGCACACCCAGTATCTGTTCCTCGCGTTTGATGGGGATGGCTATCTCCGAAAGAACCCGCTGATCGCCCACTACGTAAAGCGGCTCCCGGCGGACATCCGGTATTATCAGGGGCTGGCCCTTTTCGGCCACCCATCCCACCACGCTGCTGCCTCCCACCGTAAAATGGACCTGCTCCAACTCGTGCTCGTAGCCGCTTTGCCCGCCCACAAACAGGCTGCCGGTGATGGGCTCCACTTCAAAGATGGCAACTTTCAAATAATGCAGTTTTTCCCTGATCAGGTTGACCACGCTTTCCAGCAGCTTTTGTTTTTCCAGCTCCGAGGAGATTATTGTGCCGATCTCGTAAAGCACTGAAAGTTCGGTGATCCGATTCTGGGCGTCCAGATACAGTGTAGCGTTCTCGATGGCCAGCACCGCGGTATTGGCAAAGGCTTCCAAAGACCGGATCTTCTTCTTGTCGGGGATCTTTCCGTCTGAAGGCCGCTCGATCTGAATCAAGGCCAGCAGCCGGCGGCTCTTGGAATAAAGCGGGGTCAGGATCCGGCTTCCCTGCTGCCAAAGACCGGAATCTTCCGTGGTGCCTCCGGACCGGGGTTTGGCCTGATCCTGTCCTATAGCCGGGACCAGGAAGGAATTGCTGATCCGAAGGTCGGAACGCATCAGCGGAGAAACCTCGGACAGGGGCATTTTCTTTAACTGCATTTCCTGAAATTCTTCCGGGGGGATCCCTGAAGCCGCTTGGTGGATCAGATTGAGACCGTCAGGCTCGGTGCTGCTGATCAGTACCCTGTCAAAACTTAAGCTGGTACGGATACCCTCTACTATCACCGAAAGGATCTCCTCCAGTTTAAGGGAAGAAAGGATAGTGCTGGATAGATACTGCAGGGTGGAAAGCTCCGTATTAACCTCGATCTGACGTTTCAGCGCCAGATTGAGCCGGCTGTTGGCTTCGGAAAGTTCTCCCTGATTGCGGTTGATCTCCTCAAACATGCTGGCGTTCTTCCAGGCCACCGCCGCCTGGTTGGCGAACAGGGAAGCTACCTCCAGTTCCCTGGAATAAAATCCCCTGGAAACCTTACGCCCGATGATCAGGACCGCTTCGCTGCGGCCGTCAATAACCAGGGGGGCCACCAGCACCGCCTCCGAATCATCGCTGGTGCCGGCCACGTGCACTGTTCTTGAATCGCAGGCGGTATCGGGTATTATCTCCGCCCGGCCGGTCTGGGCGATGCTGCCCACAATCCCTTCGTCCATGGAAAATGGGGGGTCGGCCATTATCTCATTCTGATAAGGGCCCAAGGCCAGCATCGGTGAAAGGCTCCTGGTTTTCCAGTCAACTTTGTAAATGGCCAGCCGGTGAAAAGGGATCAGGCTCTCTATCTCCTGCGAGATTTTAGCCAGAACATCTTCGATTTGCAGGGAGCCCAATAAAAGTCCGCTGGTTTCCAACAATGCTTTCTGGGCCGAGGACCGGCTGTCCAACGCCAGCACCAGCTCGGTCCTTTCCAGAGCCATGGCAATGCTGCTAGCCAAAATCTGAGCCAGCTGTAATTGTTCGTTCGTGAATCTGCGGAAGTTGCCCCGAAAATTATTAATGTTTAAAACTCCCAGCAATTGGGCCTTGGCCTGCAGCGGAACCAGGATAGCCGCGCCCAGGTCCTCCTTCTGGGGCAAGGATGTAAACCTGGGGTCGTTTCCCAGGTCGGAGGTCAGCACTGGCTCCATGTATTCCGTAACCCAACCGGCCAGTCCCTGGCCCGGTTTGAACCTGGCCTGTTTTTCTGTTTCTTCGGAAAGGCCCAGGGACGCTTTTATAACCAGATCTCCGGTGGCCGGGTCGATCAGCATCAGGGATATGGCATCGGCGCTGATGATATCACTGATGATCTTGAGACCCAGCGACATCACTTCATTTTCGTCGGTGGCATTGATCACGGCCTGGCTCATCTGATAAAGTGTGGAAAGTTCCTTGATCTTCTGCTGGGCCACCTGCTCCATCCTGATCTTCTGAATGACGGCCGCCGCCTGATTGGCAAAATTCTCCAAAAGCCTGATATCATATGGGCTGAATCCGTCCAAACTGGAACTTTCGATATCCAGCACTCCTATCACCTTATCCCGGAACTTCAGCGGCAGGGCTGCTTCCGAACGACAGCCGCTCTCGGATTCCACATAGCGTTTTTCCTTGCTGACGTCGGGGACATACAGGGTCTTCCCCTGGGCCGCCACCCAGCCGGTTATCCCCTCCCGGCCGATGGCCAAACGGGTATCACGGATCACTTCGGCCCGGTATCCGACTGCAGCTTTAAGATAGAGATATTTGTTTTCCTGATCGGAAAGCAGAATGGCGCAATTCAAAAAACCAAAGGTCTCCTTGATCAACAAGGGTATCTTCTGGAGCAGTTTGTCCAGATCGGTCTCGGTCACTGCGGCTTCGCTCAATTGGTGAAGCGCTTCTGCTTCTTTGGTTTTTTGCAGGGCGGCCGCATGCAGCCGGGAATTCTCCAAAGCCACCGCCGCATATCCCGCTATGGAGACCAACAATTCCTGATGTTCTGAATCATAGGCCTCTGTCTTCCGGTAGCTCTGGACCGCAATCATTCCCAAAGTATTCTCCCTCAGCCGGATGGGTACACCCAGCCAGGAAAGAGCCGGCTTGCCTATCACCTTTACCGGCCGGCCTTTTAGATTTCTTTCCTTATTCTTCAACAGCAATGGTTTGCCTGATTCCAGCACCTGTTCGGTCAATCCCTGACCCCAGGGCTTTCTGGACCTTGGTTGTTTCCTGCCTTCCTCCACCTCGTAAATGAACTCCACCTCTTTTTCCTGACGGTGCCACAAAGCCACGTAAAAATTCCGGGCATCCAGCAAACGGCTGACCTCGCGGTGCAGCCGGGGCCAAAGCTCCTCCATGTCCATCACCCGGGCCATGGACTGGGCGATCTGGCTGAGCACCGAGATTTCTTCCAGTCTTTTCTCCAGGTTCTGGACCTGGGCAATGCTGGCCCTGACCGGCAGGCCTGAAGGCTGGTTCTTGGATCTTACGGCCGGCCCTGGCCGGGGGCCTGGGCCGGATATGTTCTTCTTGTTCTTATCCATGGGTTTCCTGGTGAAGTTTAATGAATACCCTGACGATCTCTTTGTCAAACTGGGTTCCGGCCGCCTCCTGCAGCCGGTTGACGGCCACTTTCAGGTCAAAAGCCTTGCGGTAGGGACGGTCCGAGGTCATGGCCTCAAAGGCATCGGCCACGGCGATGATCCTGGCCTCCAGCGGGATCTCATCGCCCTTGATGCCCTGGGGATATCCCGATCCATCGAAATGTTCATGATGACTGTGGATGATGGGGGCCACTTTCAGCAGTGACTCCACCTCGGACACCAGGTGACTGCCGATAACCGGATGCAGTTTGACTTCCTGATATTCGTGGTCGGAAAGCAGGCTGGGCTTGGTCAGTATCTCGTCCCTGATGGCCAGCTTGCCTATGTCGTGCAGCAGCGAACTGAAATCTATCAGCTTCACCTGCTCCTCCGGCAGTTTAAGCTGGCGGGCTATGTTCAAAGCATGAAAACGGACATTCTCGGAATGACCCTTGGTATATGGATCTTTTGCGTCCATGGCCGCCACGAAGGCTTTGAGCGTCCCGTAATAACTTTGTTCCAGATCATTGTACAGCCTCAGATTGTCTATGGCCACCGCCACCTGATAACAGAACAACTCCAGCAGCCGGACCGTTTCCAGGCTGGGGATCCTACCGTCCACAGGTTCATCCACCGTTAAATAACCGATATGCTTGTCCTTGACCATCAACGGAACAAGCAGAACATCGTCCGAATGCCAGTCGCCGGTGGGCTGATACTGCTTGTTTATCAATTTGATGGAAAAATCTACCCCCGGAGCATCATGAGGGATGAAATATGAACTGCTGTAACGGTATTTTTTGTTGAATATCTTCTCCAGTTTTTCGGCCTGGGCCGGACCGGCCTTGAGGATGGCTGCGATCTCCTTTGAGGTCATGCCAAAATGGGCGATATGACTGTTACGTCCCTCCTCATTTTTAAGCACCAGCACCGCCCGGGAGAACAGCCCGGTGCCTGCTATTCCCTCCATGGTCAGGTCCAGCTTTTTCTGAATATCGCCGGCCCGGGCCACCTGCAGGCTCACCCGGAACAGATCGGACAGTTTGTTCTTTTCGTTCAACAGATCTTCTTCGGCTTTTTGCCTCTCGGTGATGTCCTCAATGGTCCCTTCGTAATATTGAACTTTGCCCTGCTGGTCCCTGACCGCCCTGGCGTTTTCGCTGATCATCAGTATCTTGCCGTCGGGACGTCTCCAACGGGCCTCAAACCCAAGCACCTGGCCGTCCCGCTCCATCAGTTCTTTGAAACGGTTCCGGCTGCTGATATCCATATATCCTGATTTGTTCAGATCCAATGATATCAACTGTTCCAGATTTTCAAAACCCAGCATTCTTACCAGGGCCGGATTGGCCAGCAAAACCTGCCCGGAAGGCGTGGTGCGGTAAATGCCCTCTACGATGTCTTCAAATATCTGGCTGTACTTGCGCTCCGACTCCGCCAGCTTCCGCTCTGATTCCTTTTCCTCCGTAATGTCCCGGATCACCGTGATGACCCTGCTTACCTTGGTGCCTTCAAATATGGGAATTTTCCTGGTCTCCGTGATCAGCACTTTTCCCGAAACGGTGTTTTCATCCTGGGTGGTCACCGGCTGGCCGGTCTCGAACACTTGCTGGTATTCCTGCCGCACCTGGGGACTTAGGAAAGGACAGACTTCAAATACATTTCGCCCGGCCGGATCTTCGGCCAGATCCAGGCGACGGCACCATGCTTTGAATACGGCATTGGCCAGCAGTATGTTCAGTCCGCTGTCTACCACATGGATGGCGTCGCCGATGGAATCTATGGTGGTGCGGTACTGGGCTTCGGAAGCCTGGAGTATCTCTTCCATGGACTTCCGTTCGGTTATGTCCAAAATCATCCCCAGGCCGGACTGCCGGCCGTCAAACTGGGTCAGGGTCCCAGCAAAATCCACCCAGCGCAGTTGTCCGTCCTTGCGGATAATCTTAAATTCGTAATTGGCCGGAACATTCACCCCCTTTTGCCGGGCTAGGCCTCTTTTTTTAACCATTTCCCTGTGTTCTGGGTGGACCAGTTCCCAGAAATTCATCTTCAACAATTCTTCCGGGCTGTACCCGGTAAGAACCTGGCAGGCTGGATTGGCATAGATGAATTTTTCCAGATAGGCAAAGATCCCGGCCGGGCTGGCCTCGGCCAGCGCCCTGAACCTGGTCTCGCTTTCCTTCAGAGTCTGTTCGCCCTTCTTTCTTTCGCTGATGTCAACTATCACGCCCCTTAAACCACTTATCTGCCCTTCTTCTAACACCGGGCTGGCATAGATGCTGATGGGGAATGTGCTGCCGTCCTTGCGTAAAGCCAGGTATTCCTGATTCTCGGCTGGGTTGCCTTTCAATCTTCGGACTATGTTCTGGCCGGCCCGCTCCCGATCCTGGGGCGCCAGCATGGATAGAACCTTAAGGCCGCTTCTTGATTCTTCCTGGGTATAGCCGAACTGACTGAGGCCCGTGTTATTGACATATACCAAAATGCCCTGATCGTCCATCTCGAACACAGTCTGGGGCAGGGTATCGGCCAGTTCCCGGTATTTTTGTTCGGAGATCTTCAGTTTTTGTTCATTCAGCTTACGTTCATTGATATCAATGTTGAATTCAGCCACCAGCCACTGGCCGGACGAGTTTTGGTAGGGAATGGTGTGAACCTCCACCCAGCGCTTTTCCTTTACCAGATATTCTTCGGTCACCACGCTCTGTTTATCGCGAAGAGCCTTGGTAATGCCGCAAGCAGGACAAATTTCTTTCCGGTCCATAAAATATTCATAGCACTTGCGCCCGGCCGGCTCGCCATAAGATTTTTTCCATTCCGGATCAATGTACTGGATATTGTATTCAGTGTCTATGATGTCGTATCCTGTCTTGGTGGCCCCCAGGGCGTACTCAAACCGCTGGTTCACATCCCGTACCGCCAGCTCCGCCTGTCGGCGTTCGGTCAGGTCGCGGCAAAGCCCCATCACCTCGGCCACGGTTCCGTCCTGGCCGGTCAGCGGGACCAGCCAGGTCTCCAGCCACAGTTCCCTCCCCCTGATGGGCGTCGGCAGTTCATAGTGGGCGGTGCGGCCGGTCTGAAATACGCTGAGCAATTGTTCCTTTTGTTTTTCGTTGATGCATTGATCAAAGAATTCGGTGATATTGCGGCCATTGGCCTGGCCCTCCGCCAGACCGGCGATGGACGCGGCTTTAGAGTTGGCATATTTTATTGTTCCTTCCCGGTTCACCACGAATATGATGTCCGGAGAAGACTCGGCCAGAGCGCGGTAACGCTGTTCGCTCTCGGCCAGGGCCAGTTCAGATCGTTTGCGAAGGATGATGTTTCGCCCCACCGACACAATATGGGTTGGCCTCCCTTCAATGCTGTGCAGCAGGCTGGTGGAATATTCCAGCGGGAATTGGCCGTTCCTGGCGGTCATCACATTCACCTGGACATTGTTGACTCCCCCGTAATCCAAGGTCTTTTGGAAATTATGCAGAGCCAGGCCCCGGTCATCTGGGGCGATGAAAAGGGAAAAATTCTTGCCCATCAGTTCGTCCCGGGAATCAAGCTCCAGCAATTCGATGGCTTTGTCATTGGCTTCGGTAAATTTGCCGCTGAGATCGGTGATGATTACGGCATCCGGGGTGGCGGCAAAGATGCTTTTGATGACATCCCTTTCCTTTTTCAGATCCTCCTGGGCTTTCTTCTGTCCGGTGATATCCCTGGCCACCCCGATGAAACCGACTGCTTCCCCGTCGGCATTTTTTAAGATGGTAGTGGTCGTTTCAGCGTAAAATACTGTACGATCCTTTTTGATATGACCCACCACCCCGGCATTGAGACCCTGGGCAATGACTTTTTGGTTAAAAGGCAGCAGTTCCCTCTCCAGCTGGGAGTGAGAATGAAATATGCTGATGTGCTTGCCCACTAATTGCTCCGGGGTATAACCGTGCATAGCGGCCCATGAATGATTGACAAAGGTCAATATCCCTTCCAAATCGCAGACCGCCACTCCTTCGCCCACCTGCTCGGCAATCCGGGCCAGCCACACCTGACGTTCCTGGGCCTTCAGCAGCTGGCGGTTCTTTGATCCCAGTTCCACCATGTCCTGCCTGATGGTGCCGGCCATGGTGTTAAAGGCCGAAACCAGACGCCCCAGTTCATCTTTTCGTGTTATGTTTATCCGGTGGTCGTAATTGTTTTTGACCAGTTGGTCGGTGCCCTCTATCAGGGCCTCGATCGGTTTTCCCAGGTACCTGGCCACCAGCCAGCCGGCGGTTAAACTGACTCCCAAACCCAGCAGCAGGATCAGATAATTGAACACGTTGGTCCGGTGGTAGATCGCCAGTATTTTGTTCTCAAAAAAACCCACCTGCAACATACCCCAATCCCTGCCGTCAATGCTGACCGGGATCAGAAGCTCGTAAATATCCTGACCCTCAATTACGTGTTTGTGAATGTCCTTTTGATGTTTTTTGGGGTTTTCCTGATACAATTCTATGGCCTGCCGCCCTGCCTGACTGCCGGTAGCAGCCAAAGGAGTGGCGGCGTTGTCGTATACCACCGCATAAGCAATTTCCGGACGCTGGCTGAACCTGATGACATTCTGTTCCAGCGCCAAAAAATCGTTCTTCAGCACCGACTCCTGAACGGTGACTGCCAGCATGTCGGCCACAGTGGCGGCGTGGGACCTGAGCTCGGTCCGCCAGGCCTGCCCCTCCCAAAAGGTATGATTAAGGGAGATGGACACGGCAATGGATCCGGCCACCGCGGCAGTGATCAAGCCTATTTTAAGTGATAGTTTCATGCTTGATATTTTATAACAGCCATTTTTGATATAATTGTTTCAAGAAACCCGTGCGTTCCAACTCGTCCAATATCTGGTTGACCTGCATGATCAACGACTTCCTGCCCTTGGCGGCGGCTACCGCCATTCCGCAGGGGGTAAAGGGAACAATGGGTATCTTGTATTCAGGGTTTTGTTTGATGAAAAACCGCGAAGATAAATAATCGTTGAAAACCGCATCCACTTCCCCCCGGTGCAGGGCGGCAAAGCTTTGATCGGTGGTGGAAAAACTCTTAAACTCAAAACCCAGCTGGGCGGCATTTTCCCGGGCATACTTTTCCCCGGTGGCCCGTTGCTTGACCGCCACCCGGCAGCCCTTTAATTGGCTTAAAGAATTTATTTTTTTATTCCCTTTTTTCACCACCATCACCAGACCCGAATTCACGTATTTCCGGCTCATCTCGTAACGCTGACGGCGTTCTTCAGTAGCATGGACGGCCGCTATCACCAGATCGGCTTGTCCGGCATCCAGGGCCGGCAGAAGTTTGCTGAAATCCATCTGGACCCATTTGATTCTTACCTCCATCCGGCGGGCTATCTCCTGGCCCAGCTCAATATCGTAACCGGCCAGTTCCCCTTTTTCATCCCTGAACTCAAAGGGCGGATAATCTCCGGTGGCCACCACCATGGTTTTGGTTTGGGCTCCGATGTTCAAGCAAAGCAAAGCCAGGACGGCGGGAAGCAGAAAGAACTTTTTCATTTTATCACCTCAGATAAAATTGAATCTCCCTTGCCGGATTTTTTGCCGCTACGAGAACAGACAGGATTTACATGATTTCATTTTCGGAGTTTGTTTGTGGATGCCTTAGCGTTTTAGCCCCTTGGCGCCTATGTCCCGGCGGTATTGCATACCTTCAAATCTTATTTCAGAAACAGCTTGGTATCCCTTCTCCAATGTTTCTTTCAGGTTTGAAGCAACTGCCGTTACCCCCAGAACCCGGCCTCCGGCGGTGACAAGTTTGTTGTCTTTGAGCGCCGTCCCAGCCTGGAATACTTTGATATCCAGATTTTGCAGAGATTTCTCCATCCCTGTTATTTCAAAACCTTTCTGGTAACTGCCGGGGTATCCGCCGGAAGCGGCCACGATGCAGGCGGCGCTTTGGGCGGACCATTCGATCTCATCAGGCTTTAGGCGTCCCTCGGCGCAGGACAACAGTATCTCTGCCAGGTCGGACTCCAAAAGCCGCATATAGCTCTGGGTCTCGGGGTCGCCAAAACGGGCGTTAAACTCCAGCACTTTGAAGCCCTGAGAGGTGCGGATCAACCCCGGGAAAAGACAGCCCTGGAACGGCGCACCAAGATCGGAGAGAGTTTTCAAGACCGGCAGTACGATGGTATTATCTATCTCAGCCATCATCTCCGGGGTCACCCAGCCCACCGGGACATAGCTTCCCATGCCGCCGGTGTTTGGCCCCAGGTCGCCGTCTAAAGCCTGCTTGTGGTCCTGTGAGGCCGGGAACAATGCGGCCCTCTGGCCATCGCAGAAAGCATGGATGGAGATCTCCTGCCCTTCCAGGAATTCTTCAATTATGATCTGGTTCCCGGAAGCCCCGAATGCTTTATCCACCATGGCCGTCTGCAAAGCGGCCTTGGCCTGTTCCTTATTTTGACAGATGATCACGCCCTTGCCCAGAGCCAGGCCGCTGGCCTTGATGACCAAAGGGTATTTTTGTCCGTTAAGATGATCCAGGGCCTTTTTATGATCCTCAAAAACAGCGTAATCGGCGGTGGGTATACCGGCCTTCCGCATCAGGTCCTTGGAGAAGGCCTTGGAGGTCTCTATCTGGGCGGCTTTTTGGGTGGGTCCGAATATCTTCAAGCCTTTTTTTTGAAAGACATCAACCACTCCGGCGGCCAGACAGTCATCCGGACCGACCACTGTCAGGTCAATGCTGTGCTTCAGGGCGAAATCCGCCAGGCCGGTGTTGTCGCTGGCCTTAAAATCAATGCATTCGCCCAGTTCCGCCAGACCGGGATTCCCCGGGGCGCAGTATATTTTTTTTACCAAAGGGCTTTGGGTCAGCTTCCAGCCCAGGGCATGTTCCCGTCCGCCCGAACCGATCAACAGTATCTTCATTGAATTTTAATATTTTTTCACCACCAAGACACTAAGCCTGCACTGAGCGGTGCCGAAGTGGCACCAAACCATTTGTAAATAGTTAATTGTATTTAGTGCCTTGGTGTCTTTGTGGCAGAATCGTTATAACTTTTATATTAACACGAAAAAACGGCCCTGTCAATATCAATAATCACAAGGCCGGTATAATGTTAGGGAACCATTGTTAAACCGATAATTTATTGACAATATCTTCAGGGCCGTCATTTGGAGTGCAGTTTATCCATTGCTGATAATTCATCTTGCGGAACCAGGTAAGCTGTCGTTTGGCGTAATGCCTGGTGTTTCTTTTTATCAGCCGGACCGCCTCCGCCAGGTCTGTTTTCCCCGCCAGATGAGCCATCAGTTCCTGATATCCCACCGTCTGCATTCCTGGGGAATCGGGCCCGTACCCGCATTCCATAAGCTTTTTTACTTCATCCAGCAGGCCCTGGGCCATCATCGCTTCTACCCGGTCATCGATCCTTTGATAGAGGGTCTTCCGGTCCAGGTCCATCACAATCAGCTTATAGTTCCTGTTGTCTCCCCGGCGTTTTTCCCGGAACCATAGGCTTAACGGTTTTCCGGTCAGCATGAAGACCTCCAAAGCCCTGATGATCCGCACTTCGTCGTTTAACTTCAGCCTTTGGGCGGTCTCCGGGTCGCATTCGTCCAGCCTTTGCAGCAAAGCCTGATTGCCTTTGGCTTGGGAAAAGTCCTTTAGTTCCCGGCGGAGGCTGTGGTCAGCCGAAGGTATGTCAACCAGCCCTTCGGTCAGGGCCTTCAGGTAAAGGCCGGAGCCTCCGGCGATGATATAAGCCTGATCATTTTCATCCAACTCATCCATCACCCGCCGGGCCCCGGCGGCAAAGGTTGCGGCGCTGTAGGCCAGATCTGGCGTCAGGATATCCGTCAT
This sequence comes from candidate division TA06 bacterium, assembly GCA_016235665.1. Taxonomy (NCBI): domain Bacteria; species candidate division TA06 bacterium. The sequence goes on from JACRJI010000008.1 coordinate 402,711, forward strand.
GTGATGAGGCGCTGACTGCAGTTCCACTGCCGTGGGCTTGGCAGTGCCGATCTCCAAGCCTTTATATATCTGCCGGGAATCGGCCGAGATAATGTGGGCCTTCAGCCTTTGAGCCAAGACAAGGCCGACAGCTGTTTTGCCCACAGCAGTCGGCCCGGCCAGCACCAGTACTTCATTGTTCTGGTCCTGCTTCATATCCTGCCGAACCGGTGTTCCAGGTCTTCCAGGGTGAATTTTATCACCGACGGGCGTCCGTGGGGATCCAGATAGGGCGAGCTGGTGGCAAACAGCCGGTCCACCAGGTGGTTCATCTCCTCCTGGTTCAGCGCTTTTCCGGCCTTGACAGCGGCCCGGCAGGCGAATGAGCGGGCCAGCCTCTGGGCCGGCTCCAGGTTCACGTCCGAGGTATCGGCCAGATCGGCCAGAATGCCCCGCACCAGGGCCGCCTCGTCGCCGCTCTGCTCCCAGGAGACCGGCAGGCCTTCCATCACCAGGGTCTGTCCGCTGAATTGCTTGACATCAAAGCCCAGCGAGCCGAAGACCTCGCGGTACTGCTGGTAGACCTGCATCTCACGGGAAGAGAGCTCCACCGTCACCGGGAACAAAAGCTGCTGGGCCCGCCTGTGGTCCCGGGCGGCAAGCAGTTCCTCGTATAGTATCCGCTCGTGGGCCGCGTGCTGGTCTATCATCACCAGGCCGTCGCGGATGGCGGCCAGAATGTAGCGCTGGTGCAGCTGCCAGTAGGCCACCACCGGCTGGATGGACATCAGATTCTTAAGGCCGGCCTGCTCCGGATTTCCGGAGGAGAACAGGGCCATGGCTTCCTGTATCTGCAGTTGGCCCGGCTTCTCCGGCCCGGTCCAGGGCTGGTAGCCCGTGTTTTGAGGGTTGAAACTCCCCGCCGTCTCCGGCCTCTGCTGTTCGGTGAACAGGGCCTTTTCCACCGCCGCCCGCACGGTGCGGAAGACGAAGGACTCGTCGCTGAAGCGCACCTGCACCTTGGAGGGATGGACATTGACGTCCACCAGGGACGGGGATATTTCCAGGAAAAGCACATAGCTGGGATGCCTGCCGGCCAGGGCCGGGCCGAATCCCTGGTAGACGGCGGCCGAGGCCAGCCGGTCGGACACCAGCCGCCCGTTGACGAAGAGGTACTGCTCCCGGCGTTTGGGCCAAAGGTTTTGGGGCCCGGAGAGATATCCGGATATCCGCAAAGGCTTTTGACCGTAGTCGATCTTCAGCAGCGTGCGGTATAGCTCTCCGCCCAGCACTTCCCTGATCCGGTCGTCCTGGCTGGCTGATTTGAGATCGTATGTTGCCCGGCCTTCGCTGATAAGCTTGAAGCCCGCTCCGGGATTGGCCAGGGCTAAAGACAAAAACAGTTCCGCGATCTTGCGGGACTCGGTGGTCTGGCTCTTCAGGAATTTCCTTCTGGCCGGAACGCTGGCAAAAAGTTCCTCCACCATCACGGTGGTGCCCGGCTGGGCGGCCTGCTGTTTCCGGGATATTATTCCGCCCTCCCGGCATTCAATCTGCCAGGCGCTGTCCGATCCGGCCGGACGGGAGACCAGGGTGAACCGGGAGACCGAGGCGATGCTGGGCAGGGCTTCGCCCCGGAAGCCGAAACTTTGGATGTCCTGCAGGTCTTCGTAGCTGTTGATCTTGCTGGTGGCATGGCGCTGCAGGGCCAGTTCCATCTCCTCGCCGGTCATGCCGGCCCCGTCGTCGGAAACGCGCAGCAGCTCCAGGCCTCCGGCCTTCACCTCGACCTCGATGCTGCGGGCCCCGGCGTCCAGGCTGTTCTCCATCAGCTCCTTGGCGGCCGAGGCCGGGCGCTCCACCACCTCGCCGGCGGCGATCTTGTTGACTATTTCGGGGGATAGGACGATGATCGGCATGATTTACCTTTGCCCACTTAAGCTTGTCCTGAGCAAAGCCTAAGGAGGCACTAAAATATTCTAAATAAATTCTGATTAGAGATGGTTCGCAGTATTTCGTAGGTGGGTATACCGTGGATTTTACCTTTGCCCACTAAAGGACACGAAAAATAGTTTAAAATAGATTTCGCGTAGTTTCGTGTATTTCGTGGGGAAAGGTCCCCGGAATTCTGCCCGCTAAACACGCTAAAAAACGCTAAAACCAATAAATTATATAAGGTAATAATCTTTTGCGTTCCTTCGACTCGGATTTCGGCTGGGGCTCGGTCTGGCAGCTCAGGGCATGCCTTGGTGTCACTTCGATTAAACTCAGGGCATCGTTTAGTGTGAAAGGATATTTATTTCGCGCTATTTCGTGTATTTCGTGGGCGGGTTATTCCCCGGCGATGGAATCCAGTGTGTTGGAATGCTGCTGGGCCTTGGCTTGGATGGTGTCGGTGCGGTCCTTCAGCGTTTTGTAGGTCCCCACCGGACCGAGGTCTTCCCGGGTATGCTCGGTCTTTTGGGAACAGGAAAGGCTTAACGAAACGGCCAAAACAAAAACGAATAAAAATATCTTCATTCTTTGCCTCCGGCCTTTTCTTTGTTCTTTTCGTGGACCATCAGCGTGAACATGATGTTGGCGGAGACCATGCAAAGGATACAGGTGGTGGCAAAGATAAGTTCTTTATTATTGACCGAGGCCGGCAGGAACTTGAAGATAAAAAGGAAGGCGCTGATGACCATCAGTATCTGGCCGACCCAGTAGAACAAGGTGCTGTTTTTCATGCAACCTCCATTTTGATCATTTACTAAAGCATAATAGACGCCTTTAGCGTCTATTATTAATGGAACACCATCTCAATGTTTCTGGAATACTTTTTCTAAGTCGTCCTGTAATTGGTGAACTGCAAGGCCAGCCCCAGGTCATCCTGCCGGAAAAGCGCGATCACCTGCTGCAGGTCATCCTTGTCCTTGCCGCTTACCCGCACCTGCTGGTCCTGGATCTGGGCCTGGACCTTGATGCCCGAGGCCTTGATCCGTTTGACCATCTCCTTGGCCTTGTCCATGGGGATCCCCTGCACGAACACCAGCTCCTGGCGCAGGTAGTTCTTGGCGGCCGGCTGGGGCTCCTTCTGCTCCAGCGCCTTGATGGATATCCCCCGTTTGACCATCTTGCTGAATATGATGTCCAGCATGCTTTTGCGCTTGAACTCATCCGAGGCCGAGATCACCAGCTTGTCGTCAAGCAGTTCTATCTGGCAGTTGGTTCCCTTGAAATCAAAACGCCCGATGATCTCTTTCTGGGCCATCTGGACCGCATTCTTCATTTCCTGAAGGTCGATCTTGGAAATTATGTCGAAAGAACTCTGGCTCATTGGTTTTCAATTATCTCCGCGTTTTTGGGCATGATAAAGTTAAATCGGGCGTCCTTGAGCCCGGGATTGGTCTTGATCTTGCTGAAACTGTATTCGGCGCTGTTGCCGTTGACATCCACCGCCTCTATCCCTGTGATCAGAAGGGTTTTCCTGTCCACCACGATCTTTACGGCTTTGATGATATCCTTCAGCTCGTCCGGCTCCATGAAGAACAGATAATCCCCGTTGTTGCGGCAGCCGTCCTTGGCCCGGCCGGAAAGGAGTTTGTCCAAGGGGTTGAGCCAGACCAGGAACTGGGGGGAGCTTTTAAGGTCGGACTTCATCACCTGTTTTTCGTTGATCAGGTGGAGCCAGATGGTATTGCCGTCGCAGACGATCTCCTGCTTGTCGGGCTTGGCGATGTCCAGCCGCAGTTTGTTGGGACGTTTGAGCTCCAGCTCACCCTCGTACCTGGTGCAGGTGCCGGAGGCCGCGCTGCATACCGTTTGCACCACATGGGCCTTCAGATCGTTGATCTTCCGGTACTTGGCCCGGACCTGTTCCAGTAGTGAATCGCAGTTTTGGGCCAGGGCCAGAGAACTGAAAGCCAGCCCCAGCGCTACGGCCAGTTTAAAGGCTTTGATCATTCACCGTCCTCCTCGTTTTTGATTAAGACCTGGCGGGCCTTGCTGCCGTCGAACGGGCCCACCACCTGGGCCGCCTCCAACTGGTCTATCAGCCGGGCCGCCCGGGAATACCCGATCTTCAAACGGCGCTGAAGCAGGGACACCGAGCCCTGCTGGTGCCGGATCACCAGTGATCTGGCCTCGGCAAAAAGTTCATCCTGGCCGTCCTGATCCGCCCCCTCCTCCGGTGGCAGGTCCACCTCCATGGAATATCCGTTCTCCTGTTCCGGCGCGGCGGATGATTCCCTGTTCTCGGGCTGGCCTTCGGCCACCCCGTACCAAGACTTGACAAACTCCACGATCTGGTTGGTCTCCTTGGTGGAGATGAACGGCCCATGAAGGCGTTCCGGCTCGGCCTTGCCCGGGGGCATGTACAGCATGTCGCCACGGCCCAGCAGGCTTTCGGCCCCATTGGCGTCCAGGATGGTGCGGGAATCGGTGCGGGAGGCCACCTGGAAGGCGATCCGTGAGGGGAAATTGGCCTTGATCACCCCGGTGATCACGTCCACCGAGGGCCGCTGGGTGGCCAGGATCAGGTGGATCCCCACGGCCCGGGACATCTGGGCCAGTTTGGCGATCCGGTTCTCGATCTCCCCGGCCTCGCGGGAGAGCATCAGGTCGGCCAGCTCGTCGATCACGATCACCAGGTAGGACATCTTGCGTTCGGACTTGTGGTTGTATTCCTCGATGTTGCGGCAGGTCTCCTTGGCCAGCATCTTGTATCGGGCGTCCATCTCGGTGACCGCCATCCGGAATATCTGGAGGGTCTCGTCGGAATCGGTGACCACTCCTTCCACCGTCCGGGTGATTGGTTCCTCCCCCTCCTTGACGTGGACCCGGTACTGGAACTGCAGGTGGGGAATGCCCCGGTAGATGGAAAGCTCGATCCGCTTGGGATCGATCATGATGAAATGCAGTTCCTCCGGGGTGGCCCGGTACAGCAGGCTGGTGATGACGGTGTTCAGGCAGACGCTTTTACCGCTGCCGGTGGCCCCGGCTATCAGCAGGTGCGGCATGTTGCTTAGGTCGGCCGAAAACGATTCTCCGGTGATGGTCTTTCCCATTGCAAAGGCCAGGCAGCCTTCCTGGGCCTTGAAATTGTCCGAGGCCAGAAGCTCCTTCAGCATCACCATCTGGCGGTGCTGGTTGGGGATCTCTATCCCCACCACCCCTTTGCCGGGAATGGGGGCGATGATCCGGATCCGGGTGGCCTGCATGGCCAGGGCCAGGTCGTCGGAAAGGTTTGCGATCTGGTTGACCTTGACCCCCGGGGCCGGCTTGAATTCATAGCTGGTGACCACCGGGCCGGAATAACGGTCGGTGATCTCTCCCTCGATCCCGAACTCCTTCAGTTTCTCCAGCAGAATGGTGGACTTGTCCTCCTCGTCTGCCTTGACCTGGTCCCGGTCGTCGTATAGAATGGACAGGAATTTTTGCTGGTAATCCTCGGAGACCGTTCCCTCCCGGGCCGGGGTTTTGGGCTTGGCTTTCTTCTCGGTTTTGGCGGCCTTGGCCTCCGGTTTGGGTTTTTCCGGCGCCGGGACAGGTTCCGGTTCATCAGGCTGGGGCCGGGATTCCTTTTCCGGTTTTTCGGCCGCGGCCGGTTTCTTTTTAAAGGTGATCTCCTTTGGAGTTGCTTTGGCCTTCTCCAAACCGGCTTTAACCGGGGCCACAGCCAAAGTCAGCCAATGCTGGAAATTGATCTCGGTCCCGACCAAAAGCAGTATGATGAACATCCCGGACAGCACCAGCCAAAAACCCACCGGCCCGAAAAGCCCGCCGATGAAGGAAGCCAGCAGCATCCCCCATTTTCCGGCCCCGCCCGGTTCGGCCAGATCGCCGGTGTAGTAAGGAACATTTAGTCTGGCGATCATGGCCAGCGCAAAGCTGACAAAGGCCAGGCTTAACAGGGTGTTCCAAAGAAGGCGGTAGAGTTTTTTATGCCGCAGGAAGAACCAGCCCCAGACCAAAACGTAGAAAGGCATCAGCAATGCGGCGTAGCCCAGCAGGCCTATCAGCCCGAAAGCCGCCATGTCCCCCAGCGGGCCTCCCCAATTCTGCCTAGGCCAGCCCTGGGACCAAAGATGGCCGTCCTGGCCGGAAAAAGAAACCAGGCTGACCAGCATAAAAAGCCCGGCTATCAGCACGGCCACCCCGAATATCTCCTGTCCCCGGCTGAATTCCGGGGAAGATTTTTTTTCTTTTTCTTTTTGGTCGGATTTCATTTATCTTATCTGTCTGTTTTTGTATCGCTGTTTAGCGGGGATCCCCGGCCTGGCAGGACACTATCCGCCCGTCCTTCATCACCGGCACGGTGCTGCTGGCGTCGGGCTGGGTGGCATATTCTATGTCAGTCAGGTAACCCAGGCCGGCCAGGTAACTGCCGTGGTCGCTTTCCCTGACGGCCTTGGTAAGGTGGCCCTTGTGTTTTTCGTAGATGTCCCGGGCCACCCTGGCACTGTCGTTGATCTCGGCCTCGGGAGACTGGTCCTTGATCAGCTTGGTCAGGTACCCGGCGCAGAGCAGGTCCTCCAGCGAGACCCGGCCCTGCTTGCCGGAGCATAACAGCACTATCTCGGCCTGGGTTTCGGTCAGCACCGGAACCAGGGCCTTGGCGTTTATCAGGCAGCCTACCGCTATCAGCGCCGCCCCCTTGGCCCGGGCCACGGCCACCGTTCCGTTGGTGGTGGCCATCAACAGGCTTTTGCCTTTGACGTTCTCCGGAGTGAATTCCAGGGGGGAATTGCCCAGATCAAAGCCGTTGATCTTATTGCCGTCCCGCTCGCCGCACAGGACCACGGTCTCCCGGCCCATGGTCTCGGCCAACCGGGTGGCTTCCTCTATGCTGGCCAGGGGTATTATCTCCTTGGCCCCGGCCTCCAGCGCCGCCACCATGGAAGTGGAAGCCCGCAGTACGTCTATCACCGCCACCGTCTTGCCGGCAAAACCCTGCTCCGGCATTTCGGACGGAACTATGACCACATCAATTTTAATGCTCAAATCTTACTTTCTAGACGTTGTGTCAAATGAATCCCACCCCCGTGAATCGGAGGCGTTCTCGATGCCCCTTAACCGGAGCTTGAATTCGTCCGGGTTGGTCACGCTCTGCAGGGCGGTCTCGTAGGAGATCATCCCGTCGCGGTAATGCTTCATGATTGATTGGTCAAAGGACTGCATGCCGTACTGGGTGTTGCCTTCCGAGATCAGCTGGGGGATCATCAGGGTCTTGACCGGATCCAGCAGGTGCTCCCTGACCGTGGCAGTGTTGATCATCACTTCCACTGCAGGCACCCGGCCCTTGCCGTCGGCCCGGGGCAGCAGGCGCAGGGATACCACGCCTATCAGAGTGGCAGCCAAAAGGACCCGGACATGCTCGTGCTGGTGTGGCGGGAAGAAGGAGATCACCCGGTTGATGGTCTCCGCGGCGTTAAGGGTATGGAGGGTGCTCATAACCATGTGACCGGTGTCGGCAGCCTGGAGCGAGGTGGCCAGGGTGGTCTTGTCCCGGATCTCCCCTATCAGTATCACGTCCGGGTCCTGGCGAAGCACGTGCTTCAGGGCGGCGGCGAAGGACAGGGTGTCGGTGCCCACCTCCCGCTGGCTGATGATTGACTTCTTGTCGCGGAACAGGAACTCAATCGGGTCCTCCACCGTGATGATGTTCCGGCTCTCGGTCTCGTTGACATGCTCTATCATGGCGGCCATGGTGGTGGATTTTCCGGAACCGGTGGTGCCGGTCACCAGCAGCATCCCCCGGTGGCTGGTGGCCAGTTCCTTGATGATGGGCGGCAGAGCCAGCTCGTCGATCTTCTTGACCGAGACCGGAATGGCCCTCAGGGCCAGGGCTACGCTGCCACGCTGCATGTAGACGTTCACCCGGAACCTTCCCAGACCGGCCACCCCGATGGCGAAGTCCAGCTCCTTCTCCTCGGCAAATATCTGCTGCTGGTCCTTGGGCATCAGCTGCAGGGCCACCTGCCTCAGTTCTTCCGGGGACAGCGGGGCCTCATTCAGGGGTTTCAAGCTCCCGTCCACCCTGAAGACCGGAGGCATTCCCGCCTTTAAATGGAGATCGGAGGAATTTTCCTTGACCATCCGCTCCAGGGTTTGTTTTAGATCCATCTCAGGCCCTCTCTAAATACTTTCCGGTTCTGGTGTCTATCTTCAGCAGGTCGTTCTCGTTTATGAACAGCGGCACCTGGACCACCAGCCCGCTCTCCAAAGTGGCCGGTTTGGTGACCGAGGAAGCGGTATCCCCCTTAAAGCCAGGCTCGGTATGGGCCACCTTAAGAATGACAAAGGTCGGAATATCTATCCCTATGGCATTCTCATCGTGCATCAGCACCTGGATTTCTGTGTTTTCCTTCAGAAAATCCTTGATATCCTTGAAGAGTCCTCCGGGCAGGCTGATCTGTTCGTAGGTTTCGCTGTCCATCAGCATGTACATATCGTCGCTGTTATACAGGTACTGCATCTTGCGGCGCTCCAGCCTGACCTCGGTGATCGATTCGCCGGAGCGGAAGGTCCGCTCTATCACCGCGCCGGTCTTGACGTTCTTCAGTTTGGTGCGGACAAAAGCCCCGCCCTTGCCCGGCTTGACGTGCTGGAATTCAACCGTGTAAAAAAGCTGTCCCTCGTAATTCAGGACCATTCCGTTTCTAAGATCCGCAGTGCTGGCCAATTTCTCCTCCTAAAAGTTTGGGTATATTATTTGATGATTAAATTATTCAAGTACTGCCTTTTTTTCACACAATACCACAGAGCATATCCTTCTCCAACCAAAGGAGACACAAGATATATGTCCTCTCGATGGTATTTGTGTCTTGGTGCCACTTCGACAAGCTCAGTGCACCGTTTGGTGGCAAAGTAACTACTTGATGACTATCAGTTCCTTGGGCGATCTGCTCAGTATCCGGCAGCCCGTGGCGGTGACCACCACCAGATCCTCGATCCGCACCCCGCCCCAGCCCGGCAGATAGACCCCCGGCTCCACCGTCACCACCGAATTGACCGGCAGCAGGTTCTCGGACTTGCTGCCCACTCCCGGGGCCTCGTGCACTTCAAGGCCCACCCCGTGGCCCAGCCCGTGCCCGAAATACTTGGCATAACCGGCTTTGTCAATGACCGCCCGGGCGGCAGCGTCTGCATCCTTGCCCTTGACCCCGGCCTTGACGGCCTTCAGCCCGGCCAGCTGGGCCTTAAGCACGGTGTCATAGACCTTCAAGTGCTTGGGACTTGGTTCTCCAATGCACACGGTCCGGGTCATGTCGGAATGATAGCCCCGGTAGACGGCCCCGAAATCAAAGACGATGAAATCGCCCTTCCTGATCTTCCGGTCCGAAGGCTGGGCGTGGGGCAGGGCGCTGTTGGACCCGGAGCCCACTATGGTGTCGAACGAGGGAGCGCTCGCCCCCAGGGTCTTCATGATCGATTCCAGCCTGAAAGTTATCTCCAGCTCGGTCATTCCCGGTTTTACTATTTTGACTATCTTGCTGAAAGCCTGGTCGGCGATGGCGGCTGCCCGGGAGATGTTCCTTATTTCTTCCGCGACCTTGACCTTGCGGAGTTCCTCGGTCAGGCCCGTCAACGGCAGCAGTTTTTTCTTCTTCAGTTCTTTCTGCAGCAATTCGTACTGGTGGTATTTCAGATCATTCTTTTCAAATCCGATCCTTTGGGCCTTCTTAAAATCGGGATTAAGGAAAAGCTCCTCCCAGAGCCCTTTTTTGATGATGACGCACCTGGCCCCCTTCACCTCCCGTTTTACCTGTTCCTGATAGCGGAAATCGGTAAAGAACACCGACTCCTTCTTTGATATCCAAAGCAAGCCCGAACTGCCGGTGTAACCGGCCAGATACCTGATGTTGATCAAGTTGGTGATGATGATGCCGTCCGCCTTGTTTGAGGCCAGGGCCTTTCTGATGCCGTTGATCCTTTGACGGTTGATATCTGGCATAATAACTCCGGGGTTTAAAGTGAAATGTGGTATTTGTGGTCCCGGGTGTCCCTTAAAGGCATACCGCCCTGAGGCGGTATGCAGCAGTGAATACCAATTTTGCCCGGGAAATTTTTAGTTCTATTTTTGCAAAGACGACAGCCATGACTGAAAACTGCTGACGGTGTTCTCGCCCTCGGCCTTTTTCTCGCCTTCTGTCTCCGGTTTGGGCGGCTCGGCTGCAGCAGGTTGTTCACCTGAGGTTTTTGGGGCGTCTGAGAACAGGGCCGAAAAATCAACCGCTGCTTCCTTGGCCGGTTCGGGCACCGGCTGGGGTTCGGGGGTTGCAGGCACTTCGGCTCTTTCAGTCATAGGCTCAGACACCGGTTTGGACTGTTCCTCCGGAGCAGATGTCCCGGCCAGGATATCATCAGGCTGAACTGCTTTTGGTTCTTCAGCCTTCACCTCTTCGGCCTTCTGTTCCGGTTTTTCAAACTTATCGAACATTCCGCCGAAAATATCTACCGCCGGCGGCGCTTCTGGCAATGAAGAGGCCGGTGTTTCCAGTACCGGTTCTTTCTTGGATTCAGGCTCAGTGGCAGGGATCGAGTGGGCAGCCGGTTCTTGTTTGACCGGTGGCTCAGGCTCTTTTTTCTCTTCGGCCGTCTCTTCCGGTTTTTCTTCGGGATATGCCTTTTCCAGCAGTTCGTCCATCCTGGCCTTATAATCATCGTTCCCGGGGTCTGCGGAGATCAGTTCCCGGTAGACCTCGACGGCTTTTTCATAAAAACCCTGCTGGACGTATATCTCGGCCAAAGTTACCGTGGCTTCCGCCGGTTTGCCGGCATCATCTGCGGCTGCCGGCTTTTCTTCCGCCTTGGCCTCCGGTTCTTCGGCCTTGACCGATTCTTCTTTGGCTTCAGTGACGGCGGGTTCTTCCTTTGTCTCCAGCGATGAAGATTCCGGGGCCACAATTGATTCCTCTTTTGTGGCTGGATTTTCTTCTTCGGACTTGTTTTCCGGCTCCGGAGATTCCAAAACCGGTTTCGCCTCCTGTTCCTCCGGCTTGACCGGTTCGGTTTTTGGAATGGCTTCCGCCAAAACATCAGGGAACGGGATCGGCTCAGGAGAGATGATTGCTTCTTTGGCCGGCTCTTCAGGTTTGAGGTCCACCGGTTTTTCTTCCGCCGCCATTGCCTGTTCTTCCTTGACCGGCTCAGGCTCGGTTTCTCCGCGGACGATCTCAACCACCGGAGCTGGCTGGGGGGCCGGTTCGGGCTCAGGCTCCGGAACGGCCTGGGGCTTTTCATCCTTTTTGGATTTCAGTAAGGCCACTTTCTCGCTTAGCTCTGCATCGCCCGGTTCCAGATCCAGCACCATCTGGTAAAACTTTACCGCTTCGGCAAACATATTTTGTTTTTCATAAGTGCCGGCCAGCAGTTTGTAGCCCACCATGTTCTGGGGATCGCTTTTGATGGTGGCCTCAAACTCCTCCCGGGCCAAGGCGTACATTTGTTTTTCCAGATAGCAGCGCCCCAGGATCAGATGTGCAGTGGCATAGGCCGGATGATGTTCCATACCCTTTTTGGCGGTCTCTATGGCCTCGTCTATCATGCCGGCCTTGCGGTAGGCATCGGCCAGCTGGGCAAAGACCCGCGATTTGGGGTCTGCCACCAGTTTTTGGGTAAGCTGTTCGATCTCCGGCGGTAATTTTAAATTTTCATCGGCCATTTGGCTTCTCCATGAAAAATGAGTGTTTTTTAAGAACGGCAGAACTTGCCTAACGTATCATAACATTAAGCAATTAGGCTAAGTTATATTATATTCTGAAGCGTTGGATTTGTCAATAGAAAATCGAGTCTCATGTGACTTTTACGGCCGGCAGACCCCACCATCGAAGTAAAAAAACAGAGATAACAGCTTTTTTACAATGAAACCGCGTACCTATTTTTTACCTTCAAGTTGCGGGATTTTTATTACAAAAGGTTGTTTTACTACTCCCTTTTCGGTGATAAAAGCCGTCACCAGACTCCCGGGAGTCACATCAAACGAAGGATTGTAGACCCCGATGTCCGCCGGGGCGGTGACCGACTGGCCAAAGGACCTGACCTCTTCCGGTTTTCTCTGTTCAATCGGTATCTGCTTCCCGGTCCTGATCTTGAAATCAAAGGTGGACAAAGGCGCCGCCACATAGAACGGCAGCCCGTGGTATTTGGCGGCCACCGCCACGTTGTATGTCCCTATCTTGTTGGCGAAATCGCCGTTCCGGGCGATCCGGTCGGCCCCCACTATCACGCAGTCGATCTTTTTCTGGGCCATCAAAAAAGCCGCCATGTTGTCGCAGATCAGGGTGGCCGGGACCTTCTCCTGTTTCAGTTCCCAGGCGGTCAGCCGGGAACCCTGCAGCAGGGGCCGGGTCTCGTCGGCATAGACCATTTTGACCCTGCCCAGTTTGTGGGCGGTAAAGATCACCCCCAGGGCGGTTCCGATGCCCCCGGTGGCCAACGCCCCGCTGTTGCAGTGGGTCAGGATGCTGGATCCCGGCTTTATCAAAACGCTTCCGTATTTCCCGATCCGGGCGCAGGTGGCGGCGTCTTCGGCCTGGATCGTTCTCGCTTCAGCCAGCAGCCCTTCTTTGATCTCCGGCAGGGCGGCGCCTTTTTTGTTCAGGGCATCAAATACCTGCCGCATCCTTCCCAGCGCCCAGAACAGGTTGACGGCAGTGGGGCGGGTGATCCTGATCCGTTGAAAGGCGGCCTCAAAATCCTTTGGCAGGCTGTTTCTGGAAGAAGACCTGATCCCCAGCGCCAGGCCGTAGGCCCCGGCGATGCCGATCAGCGGAGCGCCGCGCACCGCCAGGGTCTCGATGGCCCAGGCCAGCTTTTCCACCGTATTGCAGTTCAGGTATTTGAGCCGCCCCGGCAGCTCCCGCTGGTCTATCAACGTGATGCCTTCGTTCTTCCATTCAATGGGTTTAATCATAATAGCACTTATTTTTGTTATCTAAAGTTTTATTGAATCAAGGACAGATAGAATTGTATCTCGGTTAAAACTTACTGCTATTTTGCCTGAATAATTATGTTCAAGATAACAGTCGACAATCAACTGTTTGGATTTTCCATCTTTTTTTAATCCAATTTCGATATGACTATCAAATTTAGGATTAACTATTACTTCCTTCGTCTGAGATTTATTGATATTACCAACAAAATATGATTGTCCTGAGACGTATACGGTTACAGAGTCAATTGAAACAGTATCGTTATTACAAAGACCTACTGTTACACCACTTTGTTTTGTGCTACTACATCCGAGTGCTATTATTACACTAACAACTATTGTAATTATTATGCGTATATTTTCATAAATAAATTTGGGCATAACTTTCACTTTTACTTTCTTAGACCGATTAGTTTTATCATCTTGTCCAGTTTCACCAGCGGCAGGCCCACCACGTTGAAATAACAGCCGTCCACTTTTTCCACGATCAGGGCCCCCAGTTCCTGGATGCCGTAGGCCCCTGCCTTGTCCAGCGGCTCGCCCGAGGCCACGTAATTGTTGATATAAGCCGGGGACAAACGGCGGAATTTGACCTTGGTGACCTCGTAGCCGGTGATGATCCTGCCGTCAAACGGGGAGATCAGGCACAGTCCGGTAAAGACCTGGTGCCAGCGGCCGGAAAGCATCCTCAGCATCCTTGCCGCCCCGGCCCCGTTCTCCGGCTTGCCCAGCACGTGATGCCTATAGGCTACCACCGTGTCGGCGGCTATTATAAGACGCTTCTTATCCCGCTGGGAAAGGCGGGACCTGACCTCTATTGCTTTATCCCGGGCCAGCTTTTTGACCGCGGTCTCAGGCGCAAGATTTTCTATCCCGTCCTCATCCACCAGGGGTATGACAACCTTGAAATCAGCCCCCACCCCCTGAAGCAGGCTTTTGCGCCGGGGCGAGCCCGAGGCCAGGACGAGTTTGGGCCAGTTCAGGTATTTTGATATTTCGGCCATGTGACCCTTGCTTGTACGGTATTGTCGGATATTTTTTGGCCTTGGTCCAGCATCCTGGAAGCGCAGGCCGACACCATGGCCGCATTATCGGTACAGAGCCTGATGCCGGGGATCGCTATTTTCAGGCCTTCCCTCCGCTCCAGCTCGGCCAGGCTCTGGCGCAGAAAGCCGTTGGCGGCCACCCCGCCGGCCACCGCGGCGTTTTGGCAGCCGGCCAGGTCGCAGGCCCTTTTAAGTTTTTCCACCAGCACCGTACAGGCCGCCGTTTGAAAGCCCCGGCAGACATCGTTGATCATTTCTTCCGATAAATTCTCCCGTCCGCCGTTCTTGGGATCCAGCACGTAATTCAGGACCGCCGTCTTGAGCCCCGAAAAGGAAAAATCCAGGCTTTGGGACCCCAGCATGGCTTTGGGGAAAACGACCCTGTCTGATGATGACAATTTAGCCCGTTGTTCGATGGCCGGACCGCCGGGATAACCCAGCCCCAGCAGTTTGGCTACTTTGTCAAAAGCCTCGCCGGCGGCGTCGTCCAGGGTCTGGCCCATCAGGGAGAACCGGAACCCGGCATCGATGTAAAAAAGCGAAGTATGGCCGCCAGAGACCACCAGGGCCACGGCGGGGGCCTTCAGTTCCGGGTCATTCAGAAAAGCGGCCTGAGCGTGGGCCTCCACGTGGTTGACCGAAACGAAGGGAACGTCCAGGCTTTGGGCCAGTCCCCGGGCAAAACAAAAGCCCACTAACAGGGCTCCGGCTAAGCCGGGCCGGCTGGTGGCGGCCACGGCGTCTATTTGGCTGGGAGATATTCCGGCCTGGGTCAAAGCCTCCCTGACCACCGGAACGATCTTCTTCAGGTGGTCGCGCGAAGCCAGCTCCGGTACCACTCCGCCGTACTGCCGGTGCACCGTCTGGGAATAGATGACGTCGGACATTATCTTTTTGCCGTCCAGCACCACCGCGGCGGCCGTCTCATCGCAGGATGTTTCAATGCCCAGTATCTTCATTTGATGTCCACCTCAAAGTCGCGGGGATCGGCGGCTATCAGCTCCAGCTTGTCCGGCAGCTCGATCACTGCCTGAAGGCGGTGATGGCCCGGGGCCAGCCCCTTCAGGTCCAGGGTGATCTTGAACTGCCCGGGCTCGGCCTGCTGCAGCACCTGCTGGGGCCCGGATACCGCCAGGTCGATGGTCCCCGGGGAAAAGCTGACCAGGTACCCCTGGCCCCGGTTCAAAAGCGCCACCGGCACGTTTTTATACAATCTCTCCTGGGTCTTTTCAAAACAAAGTTTCACCCAGACTGATTCCGGGTCGGCCTTGAACAGCAGGGTGTCGGGAGGGGCCACTCGGCAGCGGACCCGCTGGTTCTCTGACCTGCCGTCCACTTTCACCGGCCAGGTATAAACACTGTCAATTTTTTCCAGCAGCCGCTGGGGTCCGGAGATGATGACCAGCGAAGGCTCGGCGGCCGTGCTGTCGCAGACGATGTAGCCGCTGGCCGGAATGCCGGATACATCAGGCAGCACCCGCACCTCCTTCTGCCCCAGGCGGTCCAGGTTGACCGTGATCTCGTTGATCACGAAAGCTGCCTCCACCGCCTTCAGGTTGAAGGGGTACCGAAGCAGTTCCGGCGACAGATCGAAGGTCAGTTTTTTGACCTGACGGTTGGCCATATCCGCCAGTACTTTTGGGGGATTAAGTTTGAAGACCAGCATGTCCTTGCCCCGGGCCCTTATCTGGCAGGGTACCAGGGGGGGCGTGGCTGCCAGCACAAAACCGGCCGGAATGTTGGCCACCAGCACCGGGCAGTATATCTTCTGCTGATACTCCCGCTCGGTGGCGGCATGAAACCACATCAGCAGGGCCAGCACCAGCGAGGCCAGGCGGATGTCGAGATTATGGAATATCTTCCAGCGGTTTTTCATGGGATTATTTGTGCTACGATTTTAAATTTCGTGCTACGGGTTGAAACGGAGTCTCTGCTGATTTATTTCTTCCCCATCCAGCCTTCCACCAGGTCGCAGATCACGTGCTCCATGGCCAGATGGCATTCCTGTATCCGGCAGGTGGCGTCGCCCGGGGCCAACAGGCACAGGTGGCAGGCTTTCTTCAGTTTCCCCCCGGTTCCTCCGGACAGGCCTATTGTTGCCAGGCCCAGTTTTCTGGCGGACTGCACCGCCTTCAGCACGTTATTGGAATTACCGCTGGTGCTGATGGCTAAAAGCACGTCGCCCTTTTTCCCCAAGGCCTCCACCTGGCGGGAAAAGATGGTGTCGAAGCCGTGGTCGTTGGCCTCGGCGGTCAAAAGCGAGGTGTCGGTTGTCAACGCCAAAGCGGCCAGGGCTTTCCTTTCCTTCTGAAAGCGGACCACCAGCTCGGTGGCCACATGCTGGCTGTCGGCGGCGCTGCCCCCGTTGCCGCAGATCAAAAGTTTTCCTCCGGTCTTTAAGGCCCGATGGATCATTTCAGCAGTCTTGTGGATATTGGCAGCTTGCAGTACCGCGGTCTGCTGCAGGGCGAACGAGCTTTTGTAGAGCTCGGCCTTGACGGCCTGGATTTCCTTATTCATTTTCATTTTGGTGAATTATAAACTTTAGGTGTTTTCTATAGGATGGTATTTTTTGACAGGATTAACAGGATTTTATATATCTTGATTTTTAAAGAATCCCGTAAATCATGTAAATCCTGTCTACCCCTTGAAAGTTCATTGAGCTTTTAACACTGCACATGCATGGTTTCGCGGATGTAATCCTTTAATCCCTCTTCCCAGTGCCTTAAAGGCGTCTTGAATTCCTTGTTCCAGGCGAAATTGTTCAGCACCGAATAGGCCGGCCGTTTGGTGGGAGTGGGATATTCGTGAGACTTGATGGGAATGATATTGGTTTTGACCCCGGCGTGCTTCATGGCGGCTTTGGCGAACTGATGCCAACTGCAGGTGCCGGAATTGCTGAGATGATAGACCCCGTAAAGGTTGCTCTGACCCAGCATTGACAGGGCATTGCACAGGTCGCGGGTGTAGGTGGGCGAGCCGGTCTGGTCGTCAACCACTTTGACCGTGCCTTCCTCCCGGGCCTTTTTAAGGATGCTGGCCACAAAGTTCTTGCCGTTGGGGCCGTAGAGCCAGGATGTGCGGACGATGTAATACCTGTTCAGGAGAGATCGCACCTCCGCCTCCCCCGCCAGCTTGGATCGGCCGTAGTGCCCCAGGGGATTGGGGCTGTCCCACTCGTAATAAGGTTCCCGCTTGGTCCCGTCGAACACGAAGTCGGTGCTGATGTACAACATCGGAATGTCCAGTTTTTGGCAGGCCAGGGCCGCGTGCCTGGTTCCCAGCCCGTTGACCAGGTAGGCCCGGTCGGGATCTGTCTCGCAGCCGTCCACGTTGGTCATGGCCGCGCAGTGCACCACCAGTTGGGGGTTAAGGTCGGCGATGGCCTCCACCGCCTCCTTGTGCGACAGGTCAAAATCGCCCAGGTCCACCCCGGTCACCTGGTGCTGGGAGCTGAGCTCGGCGCAGAGGTCGGTGCCCAGCATCCCCTTGGCCCCGGTCACTAAGATCATCGCTTGGCCCGTTCCGCCTTCTGGCCGATGTAGTGGTTGACCCGCCACAGGTCCTCGATGGATGACCCGGCGTCGCCCCACCAGCCCTTGATGATCTCGTAAGTCATGTGGCCTTTCTGGATGAAGGCATTGTTGACGTCGGTGATCTCCAGTTCCCCCCGGCCCGAAGGCTTCAGCGTTTTCAGGATGTTCCAGACCTGGGCGTCATACATGTAGATGCCGATGACGGCATAATTGCTCTTGGGATTTTTGGGTTTCTCTATGATGTTCTTAACCAGCGGGCCTTTGAGCTCGGCCACCCCGTATTCCTTGGGATTATCCACGGTCTTCAGGAAGATCTTGGCTCCCGATTCCTGTTTGTCAAAATCGCTGACCGCCTTTTTGATGGATCCGTCCAGGATGTTGTCGCCCAGCATCACCACCACCTTGTCATTGCCCACGAAGTGGCGGCACAGCCCCAGGGCTTCCGCTATCCCTCCCTCGCGCCGTTGGTAGGTGTAGTTTATGTGCTGGAGGCCAAATTCTTCGCCGTTGCCCAAAAGCCTTAAGAAATCTCCGGCAGCGTTGCCGCCGGTCACCAGCATGATGTCCTTGATCCCGGCCTCCACCAGTGTCTGGATGGGATAGTAGATCATGGGCCTGTCGTACACCGGCAGCAGGTGCTTGTTGGTGATGCTGGTTAGCGGGCGCAGCCTGGTGCCCAGTCCGCCGGCTAAGATGACTCCCTTCATTGAAGACTCCTATATTTGTATTTATTACTTTACCACGGAAACACGGAGAGTTAAACTTACAGACCGGTTTTAGCATTCTCTTTAATTGGTTCTATACCTAAATATTCACGATATATTCTATCTTTGTATTCTGCCCCAATTTCATTTACGGCTTGTATAAAAGCATTATATGTCCCAACCCCCCCAATCTTTTCCCAAAACTCATCACCAATTAACACAACTTCGTCATTTTGCATGTCAAACCACCTTGCAGGAAAGGGCCATGAATAATCGCTTCTTTTGCCATATGGGTTATATGGTAAAGCATAAAATGCACCATCTATTTGCATAGGCGACATGCTATATAATTTTAGAATTTTCTCTTTACTCACTTTAGTTTGATCGCTATTAGGCAACGGAGCTTTTAACTCAAAAGCATATTTTTTGTTTTTTATAGTATCTTCTGCATACACATCACAAAGAACCGTTGTGGGTATTATT
Organism: candidate division TA06 bacterium; assembly: GCA_016235665.1. Lineage (NCBI taxonomy): Bacteria > candidate division TA06 bacterium. The sequence continues at coordinate 421,372 of JACRJI010000008.1, forward strand.
TTTTTGTTTTTCCCAGCCAAGACATATTCTAACTCTTTATCCCAATCAGGCCTAACTTTTTGTTTCCCCTTTTCTGAGTGCTCCAATTTATTTAGAACTTCTTGTATCCTTCGCAACCTTTCTGAGTTTACTTTACCGGTTATACTATGCGTTTGCAGACCAAGACCCAAGCCTTTATTCGCTGCAACTATTGCCAACTTTTCCCAAGCACTACCAAAGGGTGTTACAAAACGCCTTTCAAAATGCGAACCTTTAAATATTTCATCTGGCACTAAAGCGGCATACAACGGTTTGTCAGCTTTATGTTTTTCACTAACAAAAGGATCTTCTACTAATACTTTGTGCATGATTCTGTCCATCATTTCTTTAATGACGGCTTGAATTGCATTTTTCATTTCTTGTACTTCTTTTACTTTTTTTGCCATATAAGTATACTTTCATAAAATGTTCCGTTTCTTCTACCGGTTCTTCTATTTACATGTCTTTCAATACGGCCTATAGCTTTAAAGCCTATATCTTCAGGTTTATACAAACTATATTTATCATTTATAATAATAACGGCGACTCCATCTTTACTCATATGGTTTCTTGTGTGTGATAATACATCATTTATTCCTTTTATATACATTATTTTGGCATTATTCGATTGACCGTTTTTTGCTGCCCCAATTTCACTTTTCTCATTATTTTTTAACCCCAGCAACTCATATGCATATTTATGTTGTTCGTGATAATCAATTAATCCTATATATGGTGGCGAAGTAATCACCATATCAATTCCTTTGGGGAGTTTTACCGTTCTAGAATCATCGTGACATACAGTTACCTTAGCATTTGTCCTAACTTTATCAAATTCTTTTATTCTTTGTATCGTATCAATGGTATAACGATCCAAAAACTTGTATGCTTCCTGCACTGGCTGGCAAGTTCTATCATGTTTATAGCAATAATAAGGTGTGGTCTGCGGTTTTTTAGGGAAATCCAAATCAAAATGCGTAACTAATCTTGCTGACCGGGCTGACCTGGATAATATAACTTTTAACAAATCCTTGTATTTATATTTATTTATTAAATGTAAATAATATAATAATTCTTTCTGTGTGTTATGAGCAAACCATTTTGCAATATACTCATTTTTAGAGTTTACAATATCATTCAAACTATTTGACTTATATTGATTGGTTTTATAATCATGTAAAAGCTTTATCAACTCGGTCGCTTCCTTTTCAAATAATGTGACATCATATTGGTCAGTTTTAGCCTTTGACAGAAGCACATTAAAAGCCGAGATGTCTGTGCCTATTGATTCAACACCTAACACGTTCGCTTCAACTAATGTTGTACCGGAACCACAAAATGGATCATACACAATATTTGGTTTATATTTTCTTAAAAATATTTCTACTAATTGTGGTATATATTTACCCAAATAGGGATGCAACCGATGTACGTGTTTAGTACGTTCGTTTTCGGGCAAATCTCTTTCACGCCAATTTAGATTTAATTCCTCAATTTTCGTATTCATCTTAATTGAAGAAAAATCAACAAACGGATTTTCTTTGTATTGCTTTGCAATTATTTTTGCAATTGTTTCGTCGTACATCTTTATTTAATCCTATAATGAATTGCTTTGGCGAACTCCGCCGCCGTCTTGATGTTCCCCTTCTTCTCCAGAATATTCCCCACCACCACCGCGGCGGCTCCGGCCCGGGCCTTGGCCCCGGCGTCTTCGGGCGTTTTGATCCCGCCGCCCACAACGACCGGAAGTTCGGCATACTTGGCCACTCCGGAGATCATTTCTTCTGGAACGCTGCTCTGGGCCCCGCTGCCGGCGTCCATGTAGATCAGCTTCATCCCCAGCATCCGGGCGGCCAGGGCGTGGGCCATGGCGATATCGGACTTGTCACGGGGGATGGGCATGGTGTGGCTCATGTAATTCGCCGAGGTCAGTTTTCCGGATTCTATCAGCATGTAGCCGGTGGGAATCACCTCCAGGCCCGAGGCCTTGAGCATGGGAGCGGCCTTGACCTGCTCGCCGATCAAAAGCTCGGCGTTGCGGCCCGAGACCAAAGACAGGTACAGGATGGCGTCGGCGTGCTGTGAGACCTGGTAGGCGCTGCCGGGGAATATGATCACCGGGTTCTTGAAATTCTGCTTTAGAGCCTTGATGGTATCGTCGATCTTATTTGACATCAGCAGGCTGGTGCCGAACAGGATGCCGTCGGCCCCGGCGTCGCTCAAGGCCTGGCCGATCTTGGCCGCGTCCTGTTTCTTGCACTTGTCCGGGTCCAGCAGGACCAGGAAATTGGAGCCCTTTTGTTTGGCGGTTTTCAGCAGTTGTTGGTAGATCATTTTCAATCCTTTGACCCAATCCCTATGACTCCCCTTCCCGCAGCGGGAAGGGGGCGGGGGTTAGGTCTTTTTGGTTAAAGCCCCGGTGGGACACACTGTAACGCACTGCCCGCAACCGGTGCATTTTTTATTGTCGACCTCCAGGCCCCAGGCATGGAGTGCCAGGGCCTGCACCGGGCACATGCCCGAACATAGGCCGCACTGGCCGCAGGTTTGTTGTTGGATGGTGATCATTCTAATCGTATTTTATCAATCGTCTTTTATTTCAATATCAAGGGAGTTCACCTGACACCTCAACTGGAAACAAGGCAAACCTTGGTTCTCTTCGGCTGAACAAAGGTATATTTCATTCTGTGTAATCTTGAAACCAAAAATCAGTTGAACGATTTCCATCTCTTGATCTTTATGATTGATATCACATTCAATTACATTGCGGAATCTCACGTGACATCGCACTGCATTTTTCGTGTGACGTGTGCCGGTGAAAATCGATTTCCCTTTAATTGGAAAGCGATCAAGGGGAAACGAAACCGTTCTATCCACAGGGTCGTACTTTACATCAGCAACTCGTAGAACTGCATGGTTCGCTATGAACCCAACAGCCTCTTGTACCGTTATTGGCAGTTCATCTGCTTGAATTTTAAAATTCATCTTCTTCTTTAAAAGCTACATAAAACCATAACTTGACTTTAGGGCCACATCGATACGATCAAGGCAAATAATACTTTAATCAGAATGTCACTGGTATCCAGTCTATGAGAACAACAGCCCCTCTATTGCCGTCATCTGCTCCTTCAGCCTCCCCTCGTCCCTGCCGCCTACCTGGGCCAGCTGGGGACGCCCTCCGCCCTTGCCGCCGGTGGCCGCGGCGATCTTCTTGGCAATGTCCCCGGCCGTGAACTTCTTAGCCTTGACCAGCTCGTCGCCCACCGCGATGGTGAACCCGAACTTGCCCTCGTCCACGCTGGCCAGGATGATGACAGCGCCCGGCAGTTTGATCCGCAGCTTGTCGGCCATCTCCCGCAGGTCGTCTTGGGAATAACCATCAAGCAGCTTGACCAACACTTGAACCTCTTGAACCTTTTTAACTTCTTTAACCAACCCCTCGATAAGGCTCCCCTGTTGCAGTCTGGCCGCATCCTTCCTGGATTTCTCCAGCGCCTTCAGTTCTTCCATCTGGGCGTTCAGTTTCTTGACTATGTCATCGCGGTTGGCTTTCAGCCTGTCCTGTATCTCCGCCACCAGCAGTTCGTCCTGCTTGACCAACCGGTAGGCGGCCTCGCCTGCCACGGCCTCTATCCTGCGCACCCCGGAGGCGATGGCTTCTTCCTTGACGATCTTGAACAGCCCCAGCTCGCCGCTGTTCTTGACGTGGGTGCCGCCGCACAGCTCCTTGGAAAAGTCGCCGCAGGAGATCACCCGGACCTCCTCCCCGTACTTTTCCCCGAACAAGGCCATGGCTCCTGTCTTCTGGGCCTCGGCCAGCTTCATGTGCTCGTCGGCCACAGGGAGATTGTCCATGATCTTGCGGTTGACCAGGTGTTCCACCTCGTCCAGCTGCATCCGGTCCAGGGCCGTGAAATGGGTGAAGTCGAAGCGCAAGCGCTCCGGGCTGACCATCGAGCCCTGCTGCTGGACGTGCTTGCCCACGATCTGCTGCAAGGCCGCCTGCAAAAGATGGGTGGCGGTGTGGTGCCGGGCGGTGCTTAAGCGGGCCGGCTGGTCCACCGAAGCGGTGACCTCGTCCTTGAGTTTTATGGAGCCGGAGACCACCTCGGCATGATGCACCGTGGACCCGTTGAAGGCTTTTACAGAGTTCAGCACCTTGATCCGGCAGTTGGCATTCTCCAGAAAGCCGATATCGCCGGCCTGGCCGCCGCCCTCGCCATAGAATGGGGTGTTCTCCAGCGTGATGTCCACGGTCTGGCCCTTCCCGGCCTGGTCGATTGGCAGTTCTTTGATGTATATACCGTTGACCTTCGTTTTCTGCACCAGGCTGTTATAGCCCACAAAGATGCAGGCCGGATAATCCACTTCCTTGGCGGCGGTGAAACTTACCTCGCCCCGGGCCGCCCGGGCCCTTTCCCGCTGTTCCTCCATGGCCTTTTTGAATCCTTCGGTGTCAACTGAAAAACCCTGTTCTTCGGCCATCACCTGGGTCAGATCCAGCGGAAAGCCGAAGGTGTCGTAGAGTTTGAAGGCGTCGGGTCCGGAGATCACCTTGTCCTTGGCGGTTTTCAGTTTTGACGCGATCTGCTCGAACAGCGAAAGCCCCAGGTCCAGTGTCTCGCCGAACCGCTCCTCCTCGGTCTTGATGACCATGGCGATGTGCTCGTGGCGCTGTTTGATGTCGGGATAGGCCTGACCCATGATGCCGATGACGGTGGAGGCCAGCTGGTAGAGGAACGGCTGCTTTAGTCCCAGCAGGCGCCCGTGCCGGGCCGCCCGCCGCAGGATGCGCCGGATCACGTAGCCCCGGCCCTCGTTGGAGGGCAGCACCCCGTCGCCGATGGTGAACACCAGCGCCCGGATGTGGTCGGCGACCACCCGGAAGGACATGCCTTCTGGTCCGGGACTGTACCGTTTGCCGGATATCTCTTCGGTCTGTTTGATGATGGGGTACAGCAGGTCGGTGGAATAGTTGGAGTCCTTCTCCTGAAGCACCCTAACCAGACGCTCGAAGCCCATTCCGGTGTCCACGTGCCTGCTGGGCAGGTCCTTCAGCGTACCGTCCGGGCCCCGGTCGTACTGGATGAACACCAGGTTCCAGATCTCCACGAACCGCCCGCAGCCGTCCACGTTGATCCCGCAGACATGCCCGTTCTTGCCGGACTTGGGGCAGGTGCCTTGGCCCATGTCCATGTGGATCTCGGAACAGGGTCCGCAGGGTCCGGTCTCGCCCATCTCCCAGAAGTTGTCCTTGTCGCCGTGCTTGCTGATGTGCGAATGGTCGATGCCGGTCTGGGTCTTCCAAAAGCCCTCGGCCTCCTGATCGTTGACGTAGACCGTGGCGTATAGTTTTTCCTGGGGCAGTTTCCAGACCCCGGTCAGCAGTTCCCAGGCCCAGCCGATGGCCTCCTTCTTGTAATAATCGCCAAAGGACCAGTTGCCCAGCATCTCGAAGAAGGTGTGGTGGGTATGGTCCTTGCCCACCTCCTCCAGGTCGTTGTGCTTGCCCGAGACCCGCAAGACCTTCTGGCTGTCGGCCGCCCGCGTGTAATCGCGGGTCTCGGCGCCAAGGAAGATCTTCTTGAACTGGTTCATCCCGGCGTTGGTGAACAGCAGGGTCGGATCGTCGGTTGGAACGACCGAGGCCGAGGGCACGATGGTGTGGCCCTTGGATTTGAAGAAATCCAGGAATGATTGGCGTATTTGGTTGGATGATTGCATGGTGATATATGATTTGATATTTATTTGTCCCTGTATGATGGAACCATCACATGTTGCGGGTTTTTGTCATCCGATGCCCAATGCCATGGATTGTTGCGGATGTATTCCCGGATTTTGTGCAATGATTTTTTGTTACGGATGACGTGTTCCCAATAATTACGTTGCCAGATTTTATTGCCCGGTGAATTATATATTGCGTTAATTGATTTCGTCGTTTGGTATTTGTAAAATGCCAATATTTGCCCCAATGTGTGTTTGCCCGTCCCCCGTAGGGGCGAGGTCACCTCGCCCGGTTTTGTCATCCCGTCAACCGGGTTCATCACATCACCAACCGAACCACCCATGGGCGAGGTCACCTCGCCCGGTATTTCGATCCCAACGCCCGGGTTTGTCATCCCGCCAACCGATTCCCCCATGGACGAAATCGCCACGCCCGGCATTTCAACCCCATCGCCCGGTTTTGTTATACCATCAACCGTACCCCCCAGGGGCGAGGCGACCTCGCCCCTACAGATTGCATCGTCAATGACAACAATTATCGCATGCATATGGTTGGGCATTATCACATATTCATCCAATATCACGCCCGAATACCGTTCCGGCATACGTTGCCACCAATCATCAACGATCCTGCCGCATTCCGACAATGCAATTTTGCCGTTCCGTATTTCCCCGAACAAACATTTCCGGTCCTGGGCGCAGATGGTTATGTAATAGACCCCTTCCTGGGAATAATCGTATTCCGGCAGACGAATGGACCGGCGGTGGAATCTGGGGTTGTTGATAGACATAATTAAACGGATCGTAAATACACATTACATAATAAAACAAAATATTACCCTGTAGGGGGTAATTCATGAATTACCCCTACGAAACCATTCAAAACCCAATTCACCTCGGCAACATGAACAACACCGTGAAAAAATGACAGATGCTCCCGGCCAGCACGAACAGGTGCCAAACGGCGTGGTGGTATTTCAATTTGCGCCACAGGTAAAACACCGTTCCCAGCGTGTAGAACAACCCGCCCACCCCCAGGAACACCAGGCTGACCGTGTTCAGGTTCTCCAGCACCGGTTTTATCACCGCCACCACCAGCCAGCCCATGGCAATGTACAACAGGGTGGACATGAACACGAATTTGTGCGTCCAGAAGGCCTTGCCCACTATGCCCAAAACAGCGATACCCCACACCACGCCGAATACCGTCCAGCCCAGCCGGCCCCGCAGGGCGATCAGGGTGATGGGCGTGTAGGTTCCGGCTATCAGCAGGAAGATGGACGAGTGGTCGAAGACCCTGAACAGCCGCTTGGCCCTGCCGGCGTAAAAGCTGTGGTACAGCGTGGAAGACAAATACAGCAGCACCAAGGTGGCGCCGTAGATGCTGAAGCTGACTATGTGCCAGGCGTTCCCGGAAAGACTGGCCATCACCACCAGCACCGCCAGGGCCGCCAGGGCCAGGCCCAGCCCCACCCCGTGCAGGATGGCGTTGGTGATCTCCTCGCCCGGAGTGTAGCGCTCGACAGAATCGGCGTCGGCGTCACGCGCTGTGGTAATTTTATTGAGCCAGTCTAAAATGGTAGTATGCATCATTCAAAAGGCAACTTTTATGCCTAAAAATCCACAACCCATTATTTTAGCCGAATAGTTATCTTTATCGAGACCCGATAGAAAACGATTTTTAATTTCTACGCCCAAAGAAATATTTTTAATAAACCAATAATTTATTCCAAAGGAGAGTAACCCACCAATGTAATCAGAATTATGTATTGTTGGATTTATATGCAATGTATCATCAATCGAATAACCAACTCCTTTTACTCTATAATACGACAAACCACTTCCCAAATAAAGATCAAATTTTCTCTTAGGGAAAAAGTGAAAATTTATATCTGAATCAAAAATATTGCTGCTATTATCGTAGCCCGGATTTTTCGCATAGCCAACACCCATTTCATATTTATTACTGACCGCATAGCTAGCTGAATAATATGTCTCAGTACGAAAGTCATATACTTCTTTTACATTGAAAGCAAATTCATTTTTTTCAAAACCCTTATATGTGTTAGTAGCGTATGCCACAGCAGCAAACAATGTAAGGATTGTTAGGCAAGTTAGTGTTTTCTTCATATTACCTATTTTATTAAATCACGTGCGTCATTAGGATAGATTTTGTTCATTCTAAAATATTTTCTTTCAGCAGTTCCTTCAGCACTTTTGACACTATCGAAACCTCGTACCCCCTCCGGGCCAGAAACCCCGCTAAACGGCGTTTGGCGGCCTCGGCGTCAAGCTTGCGGTACAGCTTCAGCTTTCTCCGGGCCAGGTTCAGGGCCGCAGGCAACTCGTCCGCGTTGCTTTTGTAATCAGAGATGGCCTGGTCAACGATCTCCCGGTCTATCCCCTTGACAAAGAGCTCCTGCCGCAGGCGGATGACCCCCATGGGCCTAAAATGCTGGCGGTTCTCGATCCAGTCCCGGGCGAATTTCACGTCGTCCAAAAGGCCGATGGTTTCCATGTCCAAGATAACCGCTTCGATCTCGGCCTTATCTATGCCCTTCTTGGCCAGCTTGTCCCTGATCTCATGGACGCTGCGGGGCTTCAGCTCTATCAGCCGCAGGGCGTAGGCCTTGGGGTTAACATTTTCTTTGGAACTCATCCCCTTGTTCCCCTTCTCTTTTAAAGAGAAGGGGCCGGGGGTTGAGTTCACTGCTTTACTATATTTTCTAAACATCAAAGAGCTCCATCACCAAAGCACAATTCACAATTCACGTTTCACGATTGACAAGATCTCATTTCCCGTGCTTGGTCTTGATGATGGTCGTCCCGCCGGTGAAGACCCGGCCGGACCTGGTCTCGTCGTACTTGATGAAGATGTTCTCCGGGTCTATCTGCAGATGCTTGGCCAGTTCCTCGGCGATGGTCAGCATGGCCGTCTCTATCTCGCTGTCGCTTTTGCCCTCAAAGGCCAGCATGTTCACCAGCGGCGGATGGGTGCCGTAGGGCTGGACCCTGGCCTGGACCTCGCCTTCCAGATAGCAGCCGGGCTCGATGGTGGTCCAGGTGGCCCAGACCTGCTTGGGCTGCAGCCCCATCTTGTCGGCCAGCCGCACGCAGATGGTCTTCAGCGTATCGGAGATGTTGACCTCCGGCTTCTGGGGCAGGGCCTTTATTTCTATGATGGGCATGGTGACACCTATTACAATTACTGTTTTATTGTGACCCCTTTATTTGTTCACGAAACTCATCACGTATTTGATTAATTAATACTTCGTATCTATTTTTCAATGCCTTATTACTTTCAATAAGACGCTCTATCTGATTTTTATTCAATGCTTTAATGAACCAACTATTTTTCGTATTTTCCTCTGTTAATGATGTAATAAGATTTGTAGTTCTTATTTTAATTATTTGTCCTTTATTGTCACTATAATTTTGCAAATCATTTATTATACTAAACAGTTCATCGTAATGCTTATTCTCAATAAGTAGCGAATATTCTTCTAATTTATTCTTTGTATCCTCAATCTGTTTAATGAATTTTTCCAATACGTTTCTATCAGCATGTTCCCACAAACTATCAGCACTACGCTTTAGTTTTAATAACTCAAGCCAGATTTCTTGATAAATCTTAAATTGATTTTCTGAGTATTTTGGGAAATATGCCTTTAACCTTTCCAAATTTGTTTTATATTCCTCAATTTCTTTTAAATAAATTTGTTTAACCTTTTCAAAATCCATTTCTATTTTATGTTTCTCTGTTGTTAATATTCTCTCTGCCCATACTTTACCCAACCAAGTAGCTAAACCAAAAACTACAGCGCTTACCCCACCAATTGTAATTAGTGTAGTGCTGACAAAATCCCCTAAAGAGAAATTCATTTTGTCTACTCCGTCGTATTAAGTAACTTGACTTAACAATGTTCTGTCCCTGATCCCTGCTTCATCCAGCAGGGCTTCGATCTTATCGTAATGGATCGCATTCTCCGTGACCAGCCGATCCTGGATAGTTTCCTTGGATACCAACCCTTCGCGGATCAGCCGGGCGTAAAGTTCCTGGCGCTCGGTCATGCCAATGGTCTTTTAGTACATCAGGTCCCGCAGGTGCGAGACCCGGCAGTCGAAGCGCCAGGTGTTGCCCTGCTCTTTGGGACTTTGCCATCCCAGTTCGTTCTGGATCCGGGACATCACCTCGTTCTCGCTCCAGGGCAGGTAAAAGAACAGGTCAGCCATCTCGATACCGCGGCCGTAGATACTGGTACCCAAAGCATAGGGACTGCCGAAGAAATGCCCCTTGATCATCACCGGCAGGGTTTGGGGCGAAAAATAGGACAGGTTCTTGGCCGCCTCCTTGACGATCCCCCCGATGTTCTTGAGATAGACGTTCCTGATGTCCTCATCGGGGCTGACCCCCAGCAGGCGGCGCTTGAAAGAGACCTCTTCGTAGGGATTGCGCCCGGTTACTATGCAGTGGATGCCGTGTTTTTTGGCGATCCGCATGATCGGCAGCCACATGTTGTGGCAGGCGCTGCAGATGATGGGCACCAGCGCCGCGGAAGGCCTTTTGAGCCAGGCCTCCAGGTTCTTTTTAAGAGTCAGTTGGTGCAAACCCGGCTTTAGACCGAAGCTCACCAGCTCCACCCCCAACTTTTCGGTGGCCTGCCGGATGTTCCGGACGGCTTCGGGCGCTGTGAACGGGTTCTGGTAATTGACCGCCAGGACATTCAGTCCGTAGTCACAGGACATTTTCAACAGAGCAAAGGTGCTGTCGCGGCCTCCGCTCAAGGGCACCAGGCACTGGTACCTGCCGCCCCGATGGCGCTGGCGGTCAATTATCCTCAGCAGGGCTTCCTCGCCGTTAAGCTCTGTCTTCTTGTATGTCCGGCAGTAGTTGCAGACGCCAGAATAATCGAAGCTGATGCCCGGCGCGCTCTCCGGCAAAAGACACTGTATACAGGTTATCAGGTTTTGCAATTTAAATTTTGCAATTTAAATTATGAAGTTACTTTCTCCCCCGTTTGCCCTTCTCCTTCTCCTCTTCCTTGGCCGGCTCCCGGGCTTCCTTGGGTCCCTCCGACTTGACGGCCTGGACGATCCCCAGCTTGGCCTTGACCTCCTGGTCCAGGCTGGCCAGAAGGTCGGCGTTGGTCTTCAGCATCTCCCGGACGTTCTCCCGGCCCTGTCCCAGCCGCTCGCCCCGGAAGGAGAACCAGGTGCCGCTCTTCTCGATGATGTTGTTCTCCACCGCCAGGTCAAGCAGGTCGCCGATGTAGCTGATGCCCTGGCCGAAGATGATCTCGAACTCGGCGTTGCGGAAGGGCGAGGCCATCTTGTTCTTGAGCACCTTCACCCGCACCCGGTTGCCGATGTTGACCTCGCCCTGCTTGATGGCCTCGATCCGGCGGATGTCCATCCGCACCGAGGCATGGAACTTGAGGGCCAAGCCGCCGGGAGTGGTCTCGGGGTTGCCGAACATCACCCCGATCTTCATCCGGATCTGGTTGATGAAGATGATGCAGGTCTTGGAGCGGTTGGCCACCGCCGTGATCTTGCGCAAAGCCTGGGACATCAGCCGGGCCTGCAGGCCCATGTGGCTGTCGCCCATGTCACCCTCGATCTCGGCCTTGGGCACCAGGGCCGCCACCGAGTCAATGACTATCACGTCCATGGCGTTGGAGCGGATCAGGGTCTCGGTGATCTCCAAAGCCTCCTCGCCGGTGTCGGGCTGGGCCACCAGCAGATTGTCGATGTCCACGCCCAGAGCCTTGGCGTACTTGGGGTCCATGGCGTGCTCGGCGTCGATGTAGGCGGCGGTGCCGCCCAGCTTCTGGGCCTGGGCCACTATGGACAGCGCCAGGGTGGTCTTGCCCGAGGCCTCCGGGCCGTATATCTCCACGATCCTGCCCCGGGGCACTCCGCCCACACCCAGGGCCGCGTCCAGCGAGATGGACCCTGTTGGTATCACCTCCACCGGCACCACCGCTGAGTTGGAGCCCAGTTTCATTATCGAGCCTTTTCCGAACTGCTTTTCTATCTGAGAAAGAGCCAGATCCAAAGCTTTTGATTTTTCTGCCGCTGTGTCTGCCATTGATTTGTCCTCCGTGTAAACAATAATTTAATTTGTTGTTATATAAATAGTTATGGATTTTAATTCTACCAATTTCCCCTGCGGTTGTCAATTCATAATGCTGGATTTTTTCCTTAGCCCAGCCCTTAAGGGCTGGGCTAAGGGTCGCAATTTCCCATTTCCTATTTATTTACTTTGTAATTTACCCCCCAGGCCCGACAATTTTATGTCTTTGCCCTGCGATACCCCCCGGTGAACAGGCAGTCCAGGAAAGGAGTGAACAGGCTGGCGGTCAGCGCCGGGAATATCAGACCCTGGTAAAGCAGGCCTTTCATGGCGAACAGCGCAAAGACCGTCCCGGTCAAAAGCCCGTAGAGCGTCTGCCCCCAACCGGTAAGCGGCGTATGGTGATTGTCACTAGCCAGTATCCCGGACAGGAAAAGCAGGGCCTGCAGTCCGGCCAGGTTGATCGTTCCCATCGGGGGGACGCCGGTCATTTGGCTGTTCAATGATAACACCGCACCGGCCGACAGCAATGCCAGCAACAGGATTCTAACCTTGTAAAGCCTCCCGGTCAGCAACAGGAGCATAACCAGACTGAGGGCCAATGGCAGCCAGCCGGTCATGAAGTAAAAATTCCCCTTGGCCCAGCCTCCGCTGTTGGCGGACCAGTGATAGACCGGAGCCAGGCCTTCCGGGGTAGCCAGCACGAACAAAGCAAAGGTCAGGGCCATGAAATTCACCGGCGCCAGCCGGTCCTTTTCCGAAAGAAGGGCCCTGGCTCCCGAGATAACGATCCCGGCCAAAAGCGGATAATACCAATCAACACCGGCAGGCATCAGCAGGGCTATTATGGAAGCGGTAAAGGAAGCTTCGGCCAGGTCCAGAAAATTGCGGCGCCATTTTTTTACGATCAGCGGCAGGATCACTGAACCGGCCAGCCCGGCCAGCAGGCAATACAGGAAACCCGTCCCGAAAAGATAGAGGGCGGAGAAGACCAGGGGGGCTATGGCCGCCAGCCTGCGGATATTCAACGGTTTCAGACGATAGCGGCTGGTGATATGGGGAGGCATGGAAACATTCAGCATCACAGTTTGCCCTCCAGTATCATTTTTCCCACTTTGATCTGATGAGACAGCAGCAGCCCGCTGGGGCAGATAAAGGTGCAGAGTCCGCATTCCAGGCAGTTCTCCGGTTTTTGCCGGGCCAGTTCCTGGTTCTGTCCGTCGCGGACCAGGGGAAATATCCGGGCCGGGGCCAGCCTCGCCGGACAGATGGACAGGCACTGCCCGCAGTTGATGCAGGGATGGTTTTCCCTGGGAGCCTGGTTGCGGTAGAACATCAGTCCGGCAGTGTTCCGGTCCACCGGCAGCTGGATGCTGTAATGGCAGGTCCCGCTCAGCAGGCCGCCGGTTATAAGCTTCAGGCTGGAGTAATCCTGGGGCCTTAAGTTTAGCGTTTCGGCGGCGCTGGCTCCGATGTAAACCTCGGCCAAGCTTTTTTTGCCTTTGGTGTCATCGCACAGTGTGCAGAACTTGGTGGCCAGCGGCTGGCCCAGCACCACCGCCTGCCTGACATTAAGCAGGGCCTCCATCCCGTAAACGGCCGCGGATTGGCTCCCATAGACGGTCTGCCTGACAAGTTTTCCGTTCTGCTGGGGATATTTCGGTTCGACCTTTTCGATGGAGATGTTGACCGCGCTGGCCAGCAGAGACTTGAGATCGGCGTTCAGCGCCTTCATCCGGGATGACAGCACCAGTCTGGCCCGGGTGGAGCCGTGTATCTGCATCACGATCCGCATGCCTTCGATCAATTGCTCCGGCCTTTCCTTAAGCAGCCGGACATTGGTTGACAGCGGCGGCTCCAGGTCCAGCCCGTCGAAGATCAGATACTTCTCCAGGTCATCATTGCGCAGATCGGCCACCCCGGCCTTAAAGACCCGGTCGGACAGTTCGGCCTGGGAAAGTTTCCAGAACCGGGGGCAGGGTTCGAAGGCCGGCTCCCGGGCGGGCTGCTCCGGCTCGGTCTCTATGAACACCGTGGTCCGGGGGAAATCAAAGTTCTTGGGCCGGGCCACCAGGTCCGGAAAATCAGCCACGCCGGTCACCCTGCCGGCCAGCCCGGTGAACACCGGCAGTCCGGTATTATCGAAGCCCACCTGCGCATTGGCCTCGAGCTGGTCGCCCTTGACCACGATTGCCCGCCCCCCATGCCATAATGTGATGGCCAGGGACTTGGGGGCCGTCAATGCTTCGATCGGCTGGTCAAAGAGAAAATGTTTGTGCGGCCAGGATTTGCCGCCTTTGATGCTTTTGATCATGGCCCTAAAATAACAGTTTATCGTGTATTGCTGTATTCAATTCATTCATTTCTTTCAGGCTAATATACAACTCATCAACGACAGCCGTCATCCTTTTTATATCAAGTGTTTCCAATGCATCAGTGCTTTCATGATAGTTTCGATTCCGGTAAAAAGCCGTGTTTGTGATCATTACCGCATCAAAGCCCAGTTTCCAGTAATTTAAATGGTCTGAGAAATCAACACCCGCAAGCTTTACAGGCCCTTTGAACGATCTGGTTTTAACAATACTATTTTTCTTCATCAACTTCGTTAACTGCTTTGCGAACTTGCCGCTTCCCGTTTTTCCGACCACTGTTATATAGTCGCCTTTCCCGCCGTAAAAAAGTTTCAGCAGCCCCAGCGGATATGTTTGTGATCCAGGGGCATCGCTAAAATATCCTATCATCTCAAGGCAGACCATGCCTTTCACTTGGACGTTAGAATCCCGAAGGGACTTGGCATGAACATAACTGCCCATGTATTCCGTACGAAAGAATGGAGGTTCTTCCAGCGTATAAGCTACAAAATCCATCCGGAATTTCAGTGTATCTTTAGAAAGCAGCCGGGCCAGTTCCAGCAATCCCGCCACTCCGCTGGCGTTATCATCAGCTCCAGGCTGGTTGCCTGCGACGTCGTAATGGGCGCCGACGATTATCCTTGGTGCGTCTTTAGGCCCTATGGTGCCTATGACATTTTTATATTCAACTCCGTTTGCCTTATACGTCTGGTAGCATACGGTATCAGCTGCCATTGCCAACTCTCTGCTGATGTATTCAGCCACCTGGTTTAGAACTTTTACATTTGCGTAATTCCTGAATTGCGGCGTTGTGACAGCATAAAGATCAGTCTTGAGACGAGAGCTGTCTGCAAAACTGACAATCCCAGCTTGTTGACCGATTGCAGGACCTCGCAAGATCAAGCAAAATAAGCTGGATAAAAATATTGCTTTTTTCATTTAAAACAACCTCAATACTCCACCTTCACCAAACACAGCCCGCAGGCCGGGGCGGTCTTGCCGGCCAGGGTCCGGTCCCTGGACTCCAGTATTCTCTTCATATCCTCCGGCTTAAGGCGCCCCCGGGCTGTGTCCATCATTGTTCCCACCAGGATCCGGACCATGTTGTGCAGAAAGCGGTCGGCCAGGATCTCAAAACTGAGCACGCCCCCGTAATCCTTCCAGCCGGCCCGGGTCACGTTCACATTGAAATTGTCCACTTCAGCCTGGGCCGAGGCGAAGGCGGTGAAATCGTGTTTTCCCAGTATTACATTGCACAATTCCGGCAAAACATCCCGGTTCAGCGGATAGAGGATCCTCCAGGCATAGCGCTCCAGCAGGGGCGAGCGCCGGGTGATGATCTGGTAACGGTACAGCCTGCTCTTGGCTCCGAAGCGGGAATGAAATTCAGGGTCGGCCTCTTCGGCCTGAAGCACCGCCACGTCCTTTGGCAGCAGGGCGTTCAGGCCCTCGTTGAAGGCTTTTAAGGGAATGTCCTTCTCCGTTTTGAAATTGGCCACCTGGCCCGAAGCATGGACCCCGGCGTCGGTGCGGCCCGAGCCGATCAGCGAGACCTTCTCCCCGGTCATCTGGGACAGGGCCGACTCCAGCACCCCCTGCACCGTGCGCTGCTCCGGCTGGACCTGCCACCCGGCGAAGGAAGTGCCGTCGTATTCTAGTAGAAGTTTGATGTTCCGCAATTTGTAACTATATCTGTAGATTTTTTGACAGGATTAACATGATTTCCCGGATTCAATCACTTCACCCCTTCCCGCATCGGGAAGGGGATGGGGGTTAGGTCGGTGCCCAACCCTACACAAAGCGCATGGGGCTTAGCATCTCCCGGGGCGTGATGTGGTACATCCCCGTCCGCTCGATCAGCAGCTGCTTGACCTTTCCCTCCTGCAGGTCCAGCATCACCGCCAGGGCCTCGTTCAGCTTGACCCCGCCCTCCACCAGCCGCATTTTGATCTTAAGAGAACCGGCCTCGTCCGAGAGGTCCAGTATCTGGGGAGCCAGGTCCAGTTCCTTGTGCTGGTCCTTGCGCAGGACATTGACCAGCCAGGGCTTTTTGCCGTCCAGGATTTCTCTGGCCTTCCGGACCGCGGTTTTGGTATCAAAGTCCGGATCGCCTTGCACCCGGTATTCGGCGGCATCGCACAGCTCGGTGATGGATTTGGCGTTGCCGAAGATCGGCTTGGATTCCAGTATCTTCAACCCCGGCGGCAGGTGCTTGTTCAGCAGCAGTCCGATGTCCTCAGAAAGGGGCCGGTCCAGCTGAATGTCCATGTAATCTGCGCTGGTGGTCAGCCCCAAGGCCAGCGGCGGGCCGAAAGCAATTTTGGGATGCGGGGAAAAGCCCTGGGAGAAGGCCACCGGCAGCTCCGCCCGGCTGACGGCCCTCAGCCAGGCCCGCATCAGGTCCAGATGGGAGATGAAGCGAAGCTCGGGGCCCTTGGTATAACGCAGGCGAAACTTGGTCCTGGCCAGCGGGGCCGGCCCGGCCATCTTCTTGGCGCTGCGCCCGAAACCGTCTGCAAGCTGCAAGCTGACAGCTTTATGCTTTAAGCTGTCCCCTGTCTCCAGTCCCCTGCCCCCTGATATCTGTTCCCTGATCCCTGTTCCCTGCGTCCCGCAGTCCGCTCCGCAGCCGTGGCAGCCCTGCTCCCGGCAGTCAGAGGTGATCTGTTCCTGGTAGGCCTTCTGCTTTTCCTGCAGCAGGAATTTCTTGGAGACCCCGTAATCGATGTTATCCCAGGGCAATGTTTCCTCGGCGGTCCTGGCCCGGCACAGTTCGTCGAGATTGAGACCGAGTTCTTTCAGGGACTCCTCCCACCGGCCCCAGACGAAATGCTCGCTCCACTGGTCCAGCCTGGCCCCCTTCTGCCAGGCCTTTTCTATCAGGGCCGCGGTTTCGCTGCCGCCCCGGGCCAGCAGTCCCTCCAGCTTGGAGGATCGCAGGTCGTGCCATTTCATCTGGACCTTGTGGGACTTGAGGCCCCGGGACAGAAGGTCTATCTTCCGGCACAGCGTCTCCCAGCTGTCCTGGGCCTCCCACTGGAACGGGGTCTGGGCCTTGGGCACGAAGGGCGAGACCGCCACTTTCAGGCTGACACCCAGTTTAGAGGCTTGGTGGCAGAGGTCGCAAAGTTCCTTCAGATCCTCTTCGGTCTCGGTGGGCAGGCCGATCATGAAATACAGCTTGACCTGCATCCAGCCCTCTTTTTTGGCCAGGGCTATCACCCGCAGCAGCTCATCCTGGCTGATCCCCTTGTTGATCACATCCCTCAGACGCTGGCTGCCGGCCTCGGGGGCAAAGGTCAGGCCGGTCTTCTTCACCTTTTTCAGGGCCTCTATCATCTCCCCGTCAAAGGAATCCAGCCTTAGGGACGGCAGGGAGATGGCCACTTTGGAATTGGAAAAACAACCGTTAAGTTTCTGCAGGAGCCCCAAAAGATCCGGGTAATCTCCGGAGGAAAGCGAAAGCAGCGAGACCTCGTCCCAGCCGCTTTTGGCGATGCCCTCTTTGGCCAGCTTCACCACCTCGTCTTCAGACCTTACCAGCCGGGGGCGGTAGACCATCCCGGCCTGGCAGAAACGGCAGCCCCGGGTGCATCCCCGGGCGATCTCCACCGTCAGCCGGTCATGGGTCACCTCCACCAGCGGCACCAGCGGCGGGTGGGCGGCATCCTTGATGTCCAATGAGGAGATGTGCCTGGCCCGTATCCTGACCGAAGTTTTGTTATGTATGACTGGGACATATACCCCGGAGATGCGGGAGAGCCTTTCGATTTTCTGCCTTCTGCTTTCGTTTTTCGCCTTGGCTTCCTGCAACTGCCCGCAGATGTCAACGATGGCATCCTCGCCGTCTCCGATCACGAAGGCATCAAAATATTTTGACAGCGGCGCCGGGTTGGCGCAGCAGGAGCCGCCCCCGATCACCAGGGGATGGTCCTCTTGCCGCTGGTCGGAATACAGCGGCAGGCCGGCCAGGTCCAGCAGGTTCAGCACCCCGGCATAGCACAGCTCGGTCTGCAGGGTGATTCCCAGGACATCGAATTCCTTAAGCTGGCGCCGGGTCTCCCATCCGAACAGCGGGATCCCCTGTTTGCGCATGGCCTCTTCCATGTCCGGCCAGGGCAGGTAGCTGCGGTCGGCCAATGCCTGCGGAAGCCGGTTGACCACCGAATACAGGATGGCCAGCCCCAGGCCGGACATCCCGATCTCGTAAAGGTCGGGATAGGCCAGGGCGATCTTTACTTGCGCCTGGTCCCAGTTTTTGTGGATGGAATTCAGTTCGTTATCGGTGTAACGTCCCGGCCTCTGCACCAGAGGCAATATTTTATGTAAGTTGGAGTTATGCATACTAAAAGGTTAATTTTATCATAGCGGATTGAGTTTTGCAATCAAATAAAACCCGTATTTATGGTTGTTTTTGGGACCGGTCGGGCAAAAAGATAAAGGCGCCCTGATGACCCTTTTGGGATCGCCAGAACGCCTTAAAAAATGGAGCGGGTGAACGGAATTGAACCGTCGTATCCTGCTTGGAAGGCAGGAGCACTAACCGTTGTGCTACACCCGCATATATTAAACTCAAAAACCTAATTCCTAAACACTAAAATTAGGATTTAGAAATTAGGAATTGAAAATTTGCAAAGTGGTGGTGAGGGGAGGATTTGAACCTCCGAAGGCTTCGCCGACAGATTTACAGTCTGTTCCCTTTGACCACTCGGGAACCTCACCAATAATGTATGCCAAAATTTTGTAGAAATTGAGAAGTTCAGAAGATGAGATATTACCCTGCATTTTCGCGCTCACCTTCCCGTCTTCAATGGTTAGGATCTTCTATGTATCAATGGAGCCACCGAAGGGACTTGAACCCCCGACCAGCGGTTTACAAAACCGCTGCTCTACCAACTGAGCTACGGTGGCAGGCCCTTTTGCCACTTGGTTATTCATCCTGAAACAAGCGTCCCGAGTTTGGTGGGTCAAGGGATCAAATAACAATTTGTAATTTTAGCAGATTTAAGGGGTAAAAGTCAAGATGAACGAAGCGTATTAACCAAAAGACCATCGTTTTTATTGCTGAAAGCCCGGGGATCAAAATGACTGTCTGGAGGTCATTTCCCCTTTCCCAGCACGGCTTTTACCCTGTCCACCAGGTCCTGGGGCTGAAAAGGCTTGCAGATGTAGTCCGCCGCCTTGTCCCTTAAGGCCGCCATCTTGTCCCGGGCCTCCACCTTGGCGGTCAGCATCACCACCGGGATCCCGGCGGTCGTTTCCTCGATCTTGAGTATCTTCAGAAGCTCCAGCCCGTCCAGGTCGGGCATCATGATGTCCAAAAGGATCAGGCTGGGCCTTTCCCGGTAGATCAGCTGCAGGGCCTCGTGGCCGGAAAGCATCGGCAGCACGGCATACCCGGCCTCCTCCAGGATCAGCTTGACCATGTCCAGAATGTCCTCTTCATCGTCTATCACCATGATCTTGACCTTGTGATTGTTCTTGCCGTTCATAAACCCTCCTTTGGGTTGTGGTTGATATTATAAGAGAAATTTGTTACTCCGGTACCGGTAACTTAAAACTGAAGGATGTTCCTCCACCCAGCCTGCTTTCGACCTCGATCTTGTCGCCATGAGCTTCCACTATCGCCTTGACGATGGAAAGCCCCAGCCCCACCCCCCCGTATTTGCGGGTGGATGATCCGTCCACCTGGTAAAAGCGGTCGAAGATCCGGGGCAGGAATTCGGCCGGGATGCCGGCCCCGGTATCGCTGACCGTGATCAAAACCTTTGGGGAAAAGGCCTCGGCACATAAAGTGATGCTGCCGGACTGGCTGAATTTCAGGGCGTTCTCCACCAGGTTGTCCAGCACCTGGATGATGCGGTCGCGGTCGGCCCTGACCCTGATATTGGCCGGAGAAGAAGTAAGAATCTTCAACTTTTTTTTGTAAGCCTCGGCCCGGTAGTTGGCGGCCGCTTCTTCCAGCAGCGGTTTGATCTCGAATACGGTCTCATTAAGCGCCAGGTGCCCGGCCTCGATGCTGGTGATGTCCACCAGTTCCACGATCTGATGAGTGAGCTTTTTTAAGTTGCGGCGGATCACCTCCAGACCCTTTTGCTGTGGCTGGCTGATAGGCCCCATTTTACCATCCAGCAGATACTCGGTATAACCGACGATTGCGGTCAAGGGTGATTTTAGTTCATGTGAAACATTGGCTATAAACTGGCTTTTAAGCTTGTCCAGTTCCCTTAAACTGAGGTTGGCCTGGTACAGTTTTTCGTAGGACTCGGACAAGGCCTCCATGTTTTCCTTGAGCTGCTGAGACATCAGGTTGAAATCATCGGCTAGTTCGCCAAGCTCATCCCTTGTGTTGATCTCCACCTGCTGGCCGATATTGCCCTTTCCCACCTGCCTGATGGTCAGGGCCAATCTTGTTATGGGATCAGTGATGGCCTTGGCAGTCAGAAAAGCCAGTAATATCCCAACGACCACAAACAGAAGTGTCAAAAGGATCACCTGCCCTAAAATGCTGTAGATCAACTGCCCCAGTGACCTGTAGTTTGATAGATAACGGACAGATATCCTGTGATCCCCTCCTTCATCATAATAAGGCACCATTATATCCAGCCCCTCGGTGTCACCAGCCAATTTGGCTTTTTGCTGGGATGATTCCCTGAGCTTGGCCCGCTGAGCTGTTTGTTGGCCGGCTGCGAATGGCGCTGGCCACTCATTAGAAGGAGCCTCCGGAAGGGCTGAGTCAAAAAGCACCATCCCTTCGGTATTGATGATCTGTATGGATTCCATATGCTGGTTATGCCTGATCAACCCAATTACCTGCTCCCGCAATCTGCTTTGATCCCGGCCATAATATCTTTCGAAGCTTTGTCCGATCTGGGAAACCGTCAGGCTGGCAAACGAACCGACATTGGCCTCTATCTCTGATTTCAAATACCTGCTCCTGGTGAACACCGTGGCTATGGCATTTACCAGCAGGATCACCACCACCATTATGCTGATGGCCATGGCGAATTTCTGTTTGAGGCTTCTCATTTATGCTTGCAGTCTGATCTTGTTTTTGATCTTACCGGACGAATGAGCGGTGGTCCCACACCAGTATCGTATCCTTGAACCCTTGAATCGTATCAGCAGGACACATCAAGCCGGCCTGCCGGGCTTGACCCCCTCGGTTGCAATCCACCACCCGGTGAAAAGAGGCCAGGGATGAGGCAGGCGGCCCAGCAGGCTGAACAAACTGATGAAGGTTCTTGCCAGACTGGCCGGAGCGTTATGTTTGGCCAGCCATTCCATAATGGTAACAGCTCCGACAGGAACGTGCATGACCCCTGTCTGACGGCCGTTGGCGAACCCGGCATTGGTTAAAAGCGACCTGACCTGGCCGGCCCTGTAAAAATAGCCGGTCTGGTATTCTTTTTTCTTAAAACGTTCGGCCAGCCTTACACCCAATTTGAAGAAAGGATTACTGCCGGAGTTGAGTGCCAGCACCAAACGGCCTCCCGGCTTTAAGACACGATAACATTCGTTGATGGCTTTTTCAATCTCAGGAAAATGGTCAAAGGTAGAAGGTGAAACAATCAGATCAAAGGTTTCATCCTGGCAAGCCAGGAAACGGGCATCACTGCAGATGATCCTAACATTTTTCCCCGCTTCCGTCAGTCTGGCCTGCGATTTCCGGCATATCCCGGAAGAAATGTCCATTCCGAAAACTTCCGAGATACTGTCCGGATATACAAATAGTCCGGGGTCGCCCAGAGCCGCCTCGTACAGGTCGGTATAGAGTATCCTTCCTTTTTTTCCCAGCCCCCAGCGCGATAAAAGGTTCCGATACTCACCCGTCTTATACCGGGCCAGCACTGGAAGCAGATAATATCCTTCAACTGAATCGGCGACCTGGTTCCAGTATTTATTTTCGGGCAGGGGTCTTCCCGTCATTTAGGGCCGCCCCATTTTTCGGTCCGGGCCAGATATCTCAGCACCGGGATCATCACAAAACCTTCGTACATTATCTTAAAATTGAAGGTGGATGTGCCCCGCTGCCGGTCAATGAACACTATTGGGATCTCCTTGACCCTGAAACCGGAAAGCAGGCTGCTGTATAATAGTTCCTGCACGATGGCCGGCCCCCGGGAGATCAGGGTGTCCACATCCACGGTTTCCAGCACTGCCCGTTTGAAGGCACGGTAACCTGAAGTGCAGTCGCGGATACTGATGCCCAGTACCCGGCGGATGTACCAGTTGGCAAAGACCGTGATGGCATGGCGCATCCAGCCCCGTCCCACATCGGCACCGCCCGGCACAAAGCGGGAGCCCAGCACCACGTCGGCCTGATCCAGGCCGTCAAGCAGGGCCGGAAGGTATTTTGGGTCGTGCGAAAAATCAGCGTCCATCTCCACCACCGCCTCGGCCCCCCAGTTCAGGGCATAGCGCAGGCCGGCGATGCCCGCCAGCCCCCGTCCCCGGATCTTGGTGCGGTGCAACACGTGGACTCTGGGGTTTTGGGCCGCCAGTTCATCGGCGATCCTCCCGGTGCCGTCGGGGGAATTGTCGTCCACCACCAGGATGTCCACCCCGGGAGAAAAGCTGAATATCTGGCTGGTCAGCCGCTCCAGGTTCTGGGCCTCGTTGTAGGTCGGGACCATGATCATGGTCTTCATGCTCTAAGACTGTCCTTTCAGCAGGGTCATAGCTTCGGCCAGGTTTATTTTCAGCTCGGTGAGGTTGGAGATGCCTTTAAGCCTTTTGAAAATATATCCCGGCCTTAAATAGAATTTATGCATCGCTCTGCGGCGCCACTCCCCGATCCTGGCCCCGTCGGTTTCGCCTTCCAGAATATTGGATGATGATGACTGGTCCTGTTCTCCGCCCTGGACCCAGCCCCTTGATCTGGCTTCGGCCGTCAGCGGGGTCAGCGGCTTGGCCACCGGCACGTTGAAGGAGGCGAAGTCGGGATCCAGCTCCAGCGCAAGGTCCATGGTCTTTTGGAAGGATGTTTCTGTTTCCCCCGGCAGCCCGATGATGAACGTGGCCACGGTCCTGATCCCGTGCTTCTTGCACAAGGCAAAGGCCCGGCGGATGATTTCAATGGTTGTTTTCTTATGATAACGGTCCAGCATCTCCTGGTCGCCGGATTCCACTCCCATCATCAGCAATTCGCATCCCGCCCGTTTCATCGACAGCAGAATCTCTTCGGTTAAAAGATCGGCCCGGGCAAAGCAGCCCCAGGGCAGGTTTATCCGCTTGGAGATCATCTCCGATAGAAGTTTCTCCGTCCGTTCCCGGTCCGCCCCGAAGGTCTGGTCGCCGAAGGAAAAATATTTTATCCCCAGTTTCTTGAGATACAGCAGTTCCTCCATGACCTCGGGAACAGGGCGGAGTTTGTATGGCATTTGGCCGATCAGGCAGAAATCGCACTTGAAGGGACAGCCGAAATCGGTGACCACCCCGGCATAGGGAAGTTTCCGGGCAAAGGGCATCCGGTATTTTTTATAGGGAAATAGTTCGTGACGGGGAACGCCGATGGAATATTCCTTTTTCAGGGGGCTCCTTGGAGCCGAGTATGCCCCTCCGTTGATGGAGGCAATGTCCTGATGGCCAGAACGTGCCCCCTCCAAATACCCCAGCCACCCTGGCGAGCTGTAATCCAGGATCACTGCATCAATGAAACTATTGCTCCTCAACAGTCTTTCAGTATCATCAAATCCGGCGTCGCCGCTTACCAGCAGTTTTACTTCCGGCATCTCCCGCTTAAGAAGTGCGAAGAAACCAAGATCGTTCTCTAGTGAGGCCTGGCCGAAAAGGGAAATGATGTATTCCGGGTTGATATCCCTTATCTTGTCCAGGGCCTGCCCGGCTGGGAGTTTTTGGGCCATGGCGTCCAGGACTGTGATCTGATGCTTAGTGTGCAGGTAACCGCTGACCACCAACAGATCGATAGGCGGCGTCAGGTAGGCCGCCTTGGAAACCTTGCTGCAGTAGCTGTCCCGCAGGTATGTTTTGTCGCCGGGAGGATTGAACAACAGTACTTTTGACATCCTACTTCTTCCCCAGTCTGGCAAATGCCTCCACCAGCATCTCCGGCGAAGGCGGGCAGCCCTCTACCCAGACCACTCCGGGCCGGCCCTGCAAATGCCTGGTGCATTCGCCCACCGCGATCACCCTTTGGCTGTTCCTGGGGATCGAAGCCTGGTGGCCGTAAACAAAGTCCACCCGGCCGAAAACCATCTGGCGCAGCACCGGCATCAGGCTGGCGGCCCAGCGCCGGGGATCCCGGGCCGAGGAGACCAGCCCCTCCCGGGCCGCGCCCCCGCAAAGGCTGCAGGCCAACGGCGTCCTTTGATTGTGCAGGCCCAGCATTTTCAGCATCTCCATCTCGGGCCGCTTGAATTTGCGGGCGCAGTCCTCCAGCCGGTCACCGTTGATGTTTGATCCCAGGCTGCCCAGTCCCATATCAGCGGCCAGTTTTATATGCTCCACCTCCATCGGGTCTATTCCCATCAGCCGGCAGCCGGCGGCATCCACCGCCAAGGGATCGTCCCCGGCCACAAGAACCTTGAGATCAACTTTCTTTCCGGCGAACAGCGGCCCGTCGCCCTCGATGGCGGTGAATCCGTCCAGAATGGTGAAGTCGGGACGGATCAGCTTATAAAGCTCGGCCACCGGCCGGTGCAGGCCGCTCTTGTGGAAATGTTTCTTGTCGGCGTAGGAAAGCAGGCCCTTCTGGTTCTTCAGGCCCAGGGTGACCAGGGTGTTGATGTGGGTCTTAAGCTTGGGCAGATTGATGTAATAAGCGTCCTTGAACATCAGGGGAAGCTGAAGTTCGCCGTCGTACCACTTCTTCACCGGATAACGCGGGGCCTGATTAAGGTCTATCAGCGGAACATTGTATTTCCGGGACAATTCTCCAAAGCCTGTTTTTTCAAAGGCCTCCAAAGGATCAACCCCCAGCCCCGGCCCTTCGGCGATGGTGATATCCTTCACCCCCAGCGCTTTCAGGTGAACTATCAGCATCCCGGCCATGCGGGCATCGCTGACCACCCCGCTGGTTCCCGGAGCGGGAAAGACCAGATTGGGTTTTAGCACAACCGGTTTCCCGGGCGGTATGTTGAACGGCAATTCGTTCAGCCAGCCGGAGAAATGGGAGATGTTGGATATTTTTTTTAAATAGATCTCAGTCATATACTCTTATCTATCATAACCTTAAACTCCTTTAAATTCAAGCAAAAACTTAACAATTAATAAAAAAACAAACCCCGGGATCAAAAGCTGATCCCGGGGTTCTATTGATTGCTGGCTTCAGGACAATTTAATGGTTTCCAAAGGCTGGTAAATTGGTCCGTTTTGAGTAAGAGTGCTTTTGATCAAAGCCAATTTCCCAAAACTGAACTCCATCTCCTTCAAGGGTAAGGTTCTTATTTTTTCTGCCAGTTTGTCCATCTTGTTTGGGGAACGCACCCTTCCCAAAGTAAGATGCGGCTTGAACTTTTTGGGATCCCTGGCAAAACCGCAATCAGCCAGACCGTTCTCCACAGCAATTTGCAGAGCTGAGAGTTCTTGTATCCCGTCTTTAAGTCCCAGCCATACCACCTGAGGTCGACTCCATGATGGAAAAACGCCCATTTGTCCGACATGGCAGCAAATGGCTCTATTTTTTCCGCTTTGTTTTAAGAGAAACTCTCTGGCACAGTTGAGCTGTTCAGATGTTATCTCCCCCAGAAACTTCAGTGTCAGATGTGTGTTCTTAGCTTCAACCCACTTAATGTCGGCCTGCGGCTCTTTGAGCCGGGTGATTACGTGGGCCAAATGTTCTTGGACCGGCGATGGCAGCTCCAGTGCTATGAAGCATCGGATAAGATTCATTTACTGCCACTACCCAGATACAGCCTTAATTCATTCAGCGCCGTCTGGGCCGCCATTTCCTTTATCTGCCGTCTGGGGCCCAGAAATCTTTTTTCGATCACCTTGATCCCTTTTGGTCCGGAAATTCCGATGAAGACCAAACCCACCGGTTTCAAAGCGCTCCCTCCGTCGGGCCCGGCTATCCCCGAGATGGAAAGCCCGAGGTCACTTTTAAATATCTTCCTGGCCCCCAGCGCCATTTCCCTGACCGTCTCTGGGCTGACCGCCCCGTGTTTTAAAAGAGTTTGCGGTTTGACCCCCAGCATTTTTTCTTTTATCCGGTTGCTGTATGCCACAATTCCGCCTATTAAGTATTGGGAACTGCCGGAAACGTTGGTGAACCTGTCGCCGATCAGACCGCCGGTGCAGGATTCGGCCAGACCCAGGGTCAGTTTTTTCTTTTTCAGTATCAGACCCAAAACTTCTTCCAGCGTTTGTCCTTCGCTGCCGTAGATATGGTGCTTTAATGCCTGCTTCATCTTCCGGATGATCCCTCCGGCCTGCCTGTCCAGTGATTCACGATCAGCGCCGTGCAAAGTGACACGCAGGTCCACCCCCAGCTGCCCGGGCAGATAGGCCAGAACGCCGGGCTTCAAGGTCTTTTCCAATGCTGTCAGCTTTTCCGCTATGGCCGACTCCGGGATGCCGGTGGTGCGCAGGGCTGTGGACAGGATGAACCGGCGTCCGGGCGATCTTTCCAGGACGATCCTGATGCTCTCCTGCCATATGGCCTTGACCTCGCGGGGCACCCCGGGCAAAAGGATCAGTTTTTTGTTTTTAAGATCGAACAAGATACCCGGAGCCGTTCCCTGGGAGTTGAAGAGTACTTTGGCTTTTTCCGGAACCAGGGCCTGCTTAATATTGCAGGCCGGCATTTCCACTCCCCTCTTGGCAAAACGGAATTTTAAGGATTCAAGAACGCTCTTGTCCAATAACAGTTTCTTCTTGAAGTGTTTGGCCAGAACGTTCAGCGTGATGTCGTCGCTGGTGGGCCCCAAACCGCCGGTGCAGATCACCAGGTCCCCGGCTTTGAGTCCCTGGTCTACGGCTTCGATAATGTCGCTGGGATTGTCGCCAACTGCCGTTCTCCAGACCACCGGAACCCCAATGGCCGCAAGCTCCCGGCCCAGATGGGAGGAATTGGTATCAACTGTAAGCCCAGAGAGGAGCTCGTTGCCTATGGTGATTATGACGGCTTTCAATTTCACAAAAATAACGTTCGTCGGTTGAAACATTTAAAGTTCTTTTACAGGGAACGATCCCACAGATGCCTTTAACACCGGGATTAAATTTTCATCTTTTTCACGTTTATCTGAAGCAAGCTTCTCAATGGCATCCAGCTTCCTCGGCACGAACAACAATGATTCTATTTCCGGTTTGATTCCTTGCAGGCTCAACTGCTTGACATATTTTATATAATTATTCTTCACTTCATCTTGATTAAGCAGTAGATCTAGCTTAAAAACAGCGGAATAGAAATTTGACCGGCCCCCTTCTTTAAACAAATAAGGCCTGAATTGCCTTACCGTTCTGTAATCGTTCACATCTATGCCAAGTTCTTCGGCTATTTCCTTTTTTGCACTATGCGCCAGATCGATCTCATTGTTTTGAATATCACCTTTATCTATGCCGCCGCCGAACAATTGCAGTTTCTTCGGAGCAAATGTGTCCTCGCCCATTATGCCGATCACGAATTTGCCATCTGCTGTTTCTACCAATACCGAGGTATAAATCACTCTGCAATCGTGCTCTTCGTATACATTTTTATTGATCGTGTACAAAAAATGGGCATAATCCGTCAGCTCGACAGACATCGTGATACTTTGGCTGACATGTTTTATATCACTGATCGTAAATATGTCACCTCTGAAATACTTTTTACCCTTGTTCAGTAACGATTCCCAATGCGCCACACAATCATCACTATACCACCTCGGTAATGATACTTTTTTCTGATTGAAAAATACTTTAACATTATCGCCAAAGGAATACAGGTTTATTTCATTCATGGTTCATAACCAGTTTTATTTAATCAAATGGCCAAGGTGGAATACCCTAAAAACAACCTGCAGGACAACGTTGGCATAAATCCCGGCCAACAGGTCATCCACCATCACGCCCCAGCCGCCGGGCAGCTTTTGAGACTGTCTGGCCCCCAATGGTTTGATGATATCGAATGCCCGGAACAGCATAAAGCCTATGGCATAGAGCGCAAAGCCCTTGGGAACCAACCACAGCGTCACCCACATTCCCAGCACTTCGTCGATCACTATCCTGCCCGCATCATGCCCCCAGTCCTTCTCGGCCAGGGTGGCGGCCCAGACCCCCAGAAAGAAAAGCGTGATGATGAAGGAAAGCTGCAGCCAGATGTTCAGGTCCGCCCCGAACCACCAGATGACAAGCCCCACCAGGCTTCCGGCGGTGCCGGGGGCAATGGGACAATGTCCGGTAAATCCGGCCGAGGCCAGAGCTTTGACAAAATAATTGCTTTTTGTATTTTTCATATTATTGAACTTTGGCAAATTCGAAATTCAAATACCGAAACACTAAACAAAAACAAATTCGCAAATTTCAAAATACTAAATTGTTTAGAGATTCAGACATTTGGATCATTTATATTTGTTTGGGGTTTAACGTTTGGCATTTAGGTTATGCTGAACTTTGGCTTTTGTAAAAGTTCAGAAGTTACATATTTCCTTTGAACAAACCCAAAATAAGCCACCGGCTTTTTATCAGGTAATCCAGCCCCGAGACCACCGTCAGCAGCATGGCCAAAAAGATCAATCCGTCAAGCGCCGAAATATAATTCGCCAGCTGGTATTCAGGAATATATGTCCCGCCGGCGGCCAGGGTATCCCGGTAACAGATGAAAACCAGCACCGCCAGCACCGCCAGCATCTGGCTGGAGGTCTTAAGCTTGGCCAAAATACTTGATTCCATGATGTGTCCCCGGTAGGCCACCACGGTCCTTAGGCCCATGATCAGGAACTCCCGGACGATGATCACCATCACCATCCAGACGCTGGACAGCTTCAGGGCCACAAAGGCCACCAGGGCCACAGCTATCAGCAGCTTGTCGGCGATGGGATCCATGATCTTGCCGAAGCCGGTCTGCTGGCCGTTGCGCCGGGCCAGGTAGCCGTCCAGCAGGTCGGTCAGCGAGGCCAGCAAAAATACCGCCAGCGCCGCATACCGGCTGTAGACGTTGTCGTACAGCAGCAAAGCCATGAACACCGGGCTGACCAGCGCCCGGCCCAGGGTCAGTTTGTTTGGTAGGTTCATAATAATGAATTTATCAGATTTGACCAGGGTCTGTCAATCGGGTTTTCACAAAATCATCTTGACAGAACCGGATATTTCAGGTATCATCAAATCAATGTTTTTTCAGAAAAGGAGAACTGCATGAAAAAATACTTGCTGCTGGGGCTGCTGCTGGCTTCGGGCCTCTGGAGCCTGGCCCTGGCCGAGGTGAATGTCAACATCAACGTCGGGATCCCGGTCGTCAGGATTTCTTCGGATCCGTTGATGACGGTTATACCCGGGACCTACATCTACTTTATAACCGAAAGCTCCGAAGACATCTTCTTTTACCAGGGCTACTGGTGGCGGCCATATAAGGGGCGCTGGCACCGGGCCAACGGGTTCAACGGGCCCTGGACGTTCGTCAAGCCCGGCCGGGTGCCGCCGGGGATGCTGAAACTTCCTTCGAGCTGGCGCAATCTGCCGCCCGGTCATCCGTCTTTAAAGCACTCCCAGGTCAAGAATAGCTGGAAGCAATGGGAGAAAGAGAAGCATTGGAACAGAAAAGAGGGCGGCAAACCCGCCGCAGTGAGCAAATCCAACAAGAACAAAGGGACGAAACATGGCAAGAACTGATTTACCTCTCCCTTAATTCATCCAAGGCCTCCCGGTATTCCATCCTGGCGCTTTTGCTGTTGAGCAGATTAAACAGCGAAAGCGCCGTTTTTTTATATGCCTGTTCGCCGGTCAATTTGAACAGTTCCAGGTTTAAAGGCGCCATCTCCTCGTAATCCTGGCTTTGTTTGAGCATCGACTGCAGCTGTGCCAGCCCTTTTTCCGGTTCCTTTTTTGCCTCCAGTTTGGCCATTAGCAGCCGGGCCGGAAACAGGACATTCCTGGCGTTGATGGCCGTGGCTATCTCCAACGCTTCGCCGTTAAGTTTTTCCGCTTCGGAGTTGATCCCCTGGGAGTAACAGAGAACGGCTTTGTCGTAAAGGTTGATGGCCAGGTCGTGCTGTTGCCCGGTCTCCCGGCATAGATTTATGGCCCGATCAAAACATTCTTCGGCCCTGATCACCTGCTTCATCCTTTTATAGATCGCACCCAGGCTGCCCAGGGCAAAAAGCTGGTTGTATTTGTCCTTTGTCTGCTCGGCGCCCAAAAGCTGCTGCCGGGAATATTCCAAGGCCTTTTTATAATCACCGGTTTCGTTGTAAATGGCGCTCAAATTGCCGCAGGCCAGACTTATGTTCCTGATGTCTCCCAGTTCCTTCGACAGTTCCAGGGACCTTTGGAATAACGGCCGGGCCTCATCCATCTGGGATAGATTGAAATAGACCACCCCCATGCTCATATTGGCATAGGCCAAACCCTGTTTGTCCCCGATACTTCTGCAGATGTCGAGTTTTTTCTGCTGGCATAATATAGCTTGCTGTCTGTCTCCCTGATAGTCATAGACCAATCCCAGATTGCCGTTGGCCCTGGCCTGGCCTTGCAGATCCCCCAGGTACTGACTGATGGCCAGATCCTTCTCAAAGTATTCCTTGGCCGCGGAATATTTGCCCTGGCGCAGGGAGATGATGCCTATGTTACGCAAGGCCCGGGCCAGCAGATCAGCGTTCCCTTCGGCCTGGGCCAGCTCAACCGCTTTTTGGCAGTGGCCCATAACCTCCTGATATTCCCCCAATTGTTTGTAGGCTTCGGCCAGAGCCAGCAGGGCCTCGCACTGTCCCCGGATGTTTTCCGCTGACATCTGATGTTCCAGGGCCTCCAGGGCCAGCGGCAGAGCGGCCTGATACTGTCCCTGGTCGGCCAGTATCCTGGCCAGTAAGATCTTGCTCTCTGCCTCCAGGTCAGGCCGGCGGCCCAAGGCGGCTGCCTTAAGGTTCTCTTCCGTCAATCCCCGGGCCCGCTGCCAGTTCCCTGCCAGAACAAGGACCTCGGCCTGCCGGCGGCGCAACTGATAGGGATAAAGCCTGTCTTCGGCCACGATCCAGTATATGTTTTTTTTATATCCAGGTTTGTACGGCATATCTGATGTTCATTACAAAATCATAAAAACAGGCGAGGCTGAAATTTCCGCCTCGCCTGTTGCAGTTCACAGATTGTTACCTGGCCGCCTCGGCCCCCTTCTTCAGGGCCTTGACGTTGAGCTCAATGATCTCCGGCTTGGCCCGCTTGAAGACCTTGGTCAGAGCCTTGGCGATGGCCTCGATGGACACAGCCCCGGTCGCACCGGAGAAGGCTCCCAGGGCCACCATGTTGGCGATCTTGGTGGTGCCCAGCTCTTCGGCTATCTTGTTGCACTCCACATAAACGACTTTGATGTCGGTGCGCTTGGGCTTGGAGTTGACCAGCGAGCTGTTGATGATCATCAGCCCGCCCGGCTTCACCAGCGGCTCGAACTTGGCCAGGCTGGGCTCGTTCATAACGATAACCGTCTCGGGCCGGGAGACCACCGGGGTGGCCACTTCGTCGGAGGAGATCACCACCGAGCAGTTGGCGGTGCCGCCGCGCATCTCGGCTCCGTAGGCCGGGAACCAGGAGACGTGCTTGTCTTCCAGCAGGCCGGCCTGGGCCAAAAGGATCCCGGCCGAGATCACTCCCTGGCCGCCGAATCCGGAGATTCTAATTCCCTGATGCATCAGTTGGCACCTCCTTCCTTTTCCGGTGAACGGAACACCCCCAGCGGGTACAGGGGCATCATTTTTTCAGCCACGAATTTGGCCCCGTCCAGCGGGGTCATCCCCCAGTTGGTGGGACAGGTAGAGAGCACCTCCACCATAGAAAAGCCCTTGCCATCGATCTGGTTCTGAAAGGCCTTTTTGATGGCCTTCTTGGTTTTAATCACATGCTGGGCGTTGTGGATGGAGGTCCGCTCCAGGTAGATGGCGCCTTCCAGCGGGGTCAGAAGCTCGCAGACCTTGATGGGAAACCCATTTACCTTGGTGTCGCGGCCCGCCGGACAGGTGGAGGCTTTCTGTCCCACCAAAGTGGTGGGGGCCATCTGGCCGCCGGTCATGCCATAGATGGCGTTGTTGATGAAGATGATGGTGATGTTCTCGGAACGGGCCGCCGAGTGGATGGTCTCGCCCATGCCGATTGAGGCCAGATCGCCGTCGCCCTGATAGGAAAACACTATGCACTCCGGCTTGGAGCGCTTGATGCCGGTGGCGATGGCCGGGCCGCGGCCGTGGGGACCCTGGATCATGTCGCAGTTGAAATATGAATCGGCGAAAACTGAGCAGCCCACCGGGGCCACGCCCACCGTTCTTTCCCTTATTCCCAGCTCATCCATGGATTCGGCCACCAGCCGGTGGACGATGCCGTGCCCGCAGCCCGGGCAATAGTGCATTTTCATGTCGACCAGGCCGGCCGGTTTTTTATTCAGCAGTTCCATTATTTACGCCCTCCCTTCTTTTTAGCAGCCTTGACACGTTTGACGTTTGGCGTTGAACGTTTAACCGGCCGGGCTTTGGGGGTCTTGGACTTCGTTGCAGTTTTCTTGGCGGCCGGTTTGGATTTTTTAACAGGTGCTTGCACCGAGCGAGGTCGAGGTGTGGCCGCCGCTTTTTTGACGGGCCCTGCTTTTTTGATCTTTTTGTAAACTTTTTCGATCTCGGCAAAGACCTCTTCGCTGGCGGGGATCCCGGCCGGCCTGGCATACAGATCAACCACTGCCTGCCCGTTTATGGCCAGGCGCACGTCCTGCACGAACTGGCCCATGCTCATCTCCACCACCAGGAAGTTCTTCACCTTTTCGGCCATCTTGGCCAGCTCCCGGCTTGGGAAGGGCCACAGGGTAATGGGCCGGAACAGACCGACCTTAAGCCCCTTGTCCCGGGCCATCTTCATGGCGGCCGAGGCTATTCTGGAGGAGGTGCCGTAGGCCACTATCACCAGGTCGGCATCCTGACAGTTCCGGGTCTCGTATAAGACCTCCCTGGCTTCGATCTCCTGGTATTTCTTCATCCGGATGAAGTTGATCTTCTCCAGCTCGTTCTCCCGCAGATCATAGGACTTGACGATCCTTTTACCGCGTCCGGAGGCCACGCCCAGCTCCCAGCCCTTTTCCTTGCGCGACTTGGGATCCACTGTTTCGAACTTGAATTCCACCGGCTCCATCATCTGGCCCAAAATGCCGTCGGCCAAAATCATGGCCGGCATCCGGTACTTCTCGGCCAGTTCAAAGCACTTCATGGGGAAGTTGCCCATCTCGTCCACCGAGTTGGGGGCCAGCACTATGGTCCGGTAATCGCCGTGGCCGCCGCCCCGCACCGACTGGTGGTAGTCGCCCTGGGAGGCCGCGATGTTGCCCAGCCCCGGGCCGCCCCGCACCACGTTGGCGAAGAAGAACGGCAGGTCGGCCCCGGCGCAGTAGGAGATCCCCTCCTGCTTAAGGCTGATGCCCGGGGATGAGGACGAGGTCATGCTGCGGATTCCGGTGGCCGCCGCCCCGTAGATCATGTTGATGGCCGCCACTTCGGACTCGGCCTGAATGAAGGCCCCGCCCACCTCGGGCAGGCGCCAGGACATGTACTCCGGCACTTCGTTCTGCGGAGTAATGGGGTATCCGGAAAAGAACCGGCACCCGGCCCGGACCGCGCCTTCGGCCATGGCTTCGTTGCCCTTCATTAAGATTTTTTCACCCATTATATTTTTTCTCCTGTAAAAAATGTTTTTGTAGCGATACTGTTGGGGCAATTCATCCTACTACGTTTGCTTTTTGCTTACTTCGTAGGACACGTGAATTGCCCTTCCTTAGCCTTATTACTTCCAGACCTCAATGGCCAGGTCGGGACAGATCTGGGCGCACAGCCCGCAGCCGATGCAGCAGTCCTGTTTGGCCAGCTTGGCCGGGTAATAGCCGGTAACGCTGAAGGTCTGGGACATGGCGATGCACTCCTTGGGACAGGCCTTGGTGCAAAGCTCGCAGCCCTTGCAGCGGTTCTCGTCCACCCTTATTTCGGGCATGTTAAAACCTCCTGATTTTGTGGAATTTATAATATTGGTTATTGTCTTATTTTCAAGGAAACCTAAAAAAGTATTCTAACAGAATTGATTTTATTTTGCAAGGGATAAATGACATAATTTAGTTAAAAAAGCGGGTTGGTATTTAACCAACCCGCTTTGAGATATTTTAATGCTTTTACTTCAGCAGCATCAGCTTCTTGGTGGCTGAATATTCCCCGGCCTGAAGCCTGTAGATATACACTCCGGCTGCAACCTGGCTGCCGTTCCAATTGATGGCGTGATACCCGGCTGGTTTGGTCCCCAGATTAAAGCGCTTGACCGTCTGACCGGCTACATTGTACACTGTCAGGCTGACATTGGTGGCCTTAGGCAGTTGGTATTTGAAGGTGGTCTGGCCTCTTGATGGGTTGGGATAGGCACCGTTGAGGGCAAAGACCGCTGGCACCGATGCTCCGGGGTTACCGGCCACACCCAATGGCCCGATGGCCTTGAAGCTATAGGTAGAACTGATGCTCTGGTGATCCAGCATGTCCGTGGCTTTGATGTAATAGCTGACCGCCAATGTCTCATCCGTGGCCGGGCTTAACTGCGGAATGCTGTCACGCAGGCTGTCGGACGCAAAGAACATGGCCGTACTGTCCCAGGTTCCGGCATTGATACGGGTAAACAGATACGCGCTCTTAACGCCGCATAGGTCATACGCCTTGGCTGTCACTTCATACGGGCCGTAAGGCGAGGACTGGTCTTCGGGCAGGGATTTGACGCTTTGGAACAGCGGTGCAGTGGTGTCTATCCCAAAGGTTCTGTAGCCGGAATAGCTCCCGTAGTTCCCGGCCAGGTCGAACGCCTTCACCCGCCAGTAGTATTTGCCTTCGGTCAGGTTAAAAGTATCCAGCAAGATGGCTGTGGTGTCCTCGATCATCGGGGATATGAATGTACTAACAGTGTCCAATTGGATCACGTATTCTACCGGCGCGCCTTTGGGCGCAAACGATGCCTTCTTGGCCACTTCGGTCCAGGTGCAGATCATGGAATTATCCGCACACCATGCATTGTTCCATGGTGAAACAAGGTTTGGAATTTCCGGGTCCTGTAAATCCAGCTGCAGGTTTCGAGTCTGCGAATACGGCTCCTCGTTTCCGCACAGGTCGATCGCCCTCACCTGCCAGTGATACAGGGTGTCGGATACATCCAACTTGAGACTGATGCTGGTGCCGGTGACGATCGTGTCCACTGTGTCGCTGGCCCATATTTTGAAGCGGTAGCTGCCCATGCCGTAATTGTCCGTGGCCGCGGTCCAGACGAAGGTGAACAGGCTGTCCCGGGCGATGGTGTCATTGGCCGGGGAAACAAGGCTGACAGTCGAGGGGGCCACGTTGTCCATGTAATAGATCGGATAGGTCAGCATATTGCCGGCCATGGGCGTGCCCAGGCCCAGGTTGTTGGTGGTGGCGCTGTTGGTCTCCAGCGGCACGATGTTGATATAGTTCTCGCCCCATAGCAGGGAATCAGCGCCCCAGTTGTACTGCCATCGTGTGAATTCGGTCTTGGACACACCGACCGTGCCCAGGTTCCAAAGGCTGTCCTGCCCGGTCATCCAATCATTCAGTACCATGGTGACCGGTAACGAGGTCGGATTCCAGTTCATCATGGCCGTGCCGTACAGGTCCGGCTGTTTCGAATAACACCTGTTGTTCTGGTAGTGATCCATGAAGGCTTCAAGACCGGTATTCCACTCCCGCACCTCGTCTATCACCGTAACATTTTCACCGATGTAATTTGTTATATAAACCTTGTTCGTAACCGGATTCACCGCCAATGCATAAGGATCGTTACCAATGGCCCCAGTAGTGGTGTCGTTGGTTGCACCATCTATTATCATAACGCTTGAGTTATTGGCTACATATATTTTATTAGTTACCGGATTCACCGCTATGGCCCCGGGTGCTAATCCCGTGGAAACCATTGTTGTTGCGTTCGTGGCTCCGTCTATCACTGTCGTATTGTGTGTGCCGTAATTTGCCACATATATCTTGTTGGTCATGGGATTCACCGCCACAGCTTTGGGGCTGCTGCCAGTCGGCACCGTTGCCGTAAGGTTGGTGATACCGTCTATCACTGTCACATTTGCGCTATTTTGATTAGGCACATAAATTTTGTCGGTTACTCGGTTCACCGCCACGGCTCCGGGATTGGTTCCCGCAATCACATTGATAGTGCTGTTGTCTGCTCCATCAATAACAGTAACGTTATTACTGCCCCAGTTGGCTACGTATATCTTGTTTGTTACCGGATTCACCGCTACGGCCACGGGGGTTGTTCCCGCTGTCACGGTAGTGGTGGCATTGGTGGCCCCGTCGATCACTGTCACGTTGTTTCCGTAATAATTGGCCACGTAGATCTTGTTGGTGACCAGATTCACCGCTATGGCATAAGGATTGGTTCCAGCGAACACTGATGCAGTAGTTTTATTAATTTCGTCTATCACCGACACGTCGCCGCCATTATAATTTGCCACATAGATCTTGTTGGTCACCGGGTTTACCGCTACGGCTACGGGATAGTTTCCGACGATCACGACGTTAGTATCGTTTGTGATTCCATCAACAATAGTTAAGTTATTATTTGTGTCATTTATCACATAAATCTTATTGGTCACCGGGTTCACGGCCACGTCCCTGGGGTTAGACCCCGAAGGCACGGTGGTGGTGTCGTTATCGGCCCCGTCTATCACGGTCACGTTGTCGCTGCCATTATTGGCCACAAATATTTTGTTGGTCACCGGGTTCACCGCCGCGGCAATGGGCTTTGTTCCCGCGGCCACGGTGGCCGTGGCATTGGTGGCCCCGTC